>CASUON010000124.1 GCA_949457475.1 uncultured Lachnospiraceae bacterium | reverse complement strand
TCCGTACGTCATCCAATAGACGCTAGCATGGAGTTGGCGGATGACGGCTCCGTACGTCATCCAATAGACGCTAGCATGGAGTTAGCGGATGACGGTTCCGTACGTCATCCAATGGACGCTAGCATGGAGTTGGCGGATGACGGCTCCGTACGTCATTCAATGGATACTAGCGGTTATAACGCAATGCAATCGGTGGATAGCGGTGATGGCAGCTACATGCTGCTGACCGATGTCCAAGACGAGCTGGAACCGCTAGATAGCGGTGATGCTGGCTGGCAAGAGGCGGATGTCAGTCCGGACGGCCATGGGAACAGACAGAAGAAGAGCATTGACAGTTTTGCGCAGAGGAGCCGGGTCGACGCTCCAACCGTCCGTCAGGATGCGGTTGGCAAAGATATACTTCTGCCGATCGTCGCGGCTGTAATGGACGTCGCAGGTACCCAAAGGCAAGTATTTGTCGCGCTGGATGTGCAGGGCAACGGCTATAACCAGAGGGCGCTAGAAGTCATAGCCGCCGTATATTCTTACCTTCCATATAATATGCGTAAAATAACGAGTTTTTCTACTTATGCGGACCTATGGCCGGGAGGCAATGAAAGCTGGGCCAATCTGCAGCTATGTACACGCGAGGGATTGCAGGCGAAAGAAAATGTGATTGACCTTGCATACGTCAAAACAGAGGCGATATTACAAAAGTTGCCAAAGGATATTGTAAACTTTGCAGCTGAGCTAATCGGGATGGAAACTTTGGAAAGGAAGGACTGGTTCCAAAAATTCCAGGATGCGTTCGGCTTGAAGGCGGCAAAGGCCAGCGACCATATTTTTTTGTATAGCCACATAAATAATTGGGAGCAAGGCGACCTTACTGTACAAATGGACGAGCTCGCTTTGTATGCGTCAGAAGAATATAATAAAGAAAAAAAATCGCTAGTATTTCCGGTGTTTTGTAGGATCGTATCGGAACGTTTTAAACAGGGGCCATATAACGACGATTATCAGCAAAGGATTTCAAAATTGCTGGAAAGCCAGGGAAAAATTACTTTTGATAGAAAGCTGAGAGCGTATTTACTGCTTGGGGAATCATTGGAAGGCGTGCAATTTAACCGGAAATTATTTTTAAAATGGGAGCAGGAGAAGTTGATTGCACCGGCGGAGCAGACGTATAAAGATATGCAGTTTATTGACTACCTAGGCAAACAATACGCGAAACTATGTAAATGCCGGATGGGCGATCAGAAGTTCCAGCCAGTCAAAAATCAAATGGCCCAGGAATTGGAAAACAAAAAGGAGTTTGTTAAGCAGGAGTACGAAGAGCGTATCCAGAAGGAAGCAGATGGCATTGTGGCATTTTTTGCAGAATATAACAGGTCGTCATTTTTACCGATTACACAGCAGCATAATCAGATTCAATATGAGCAAAATATTCCGGTCTTTAAACAGGAGATGGGTGTCTGGTACGAAAAGAATCTGGTATCAAGTAAGATCAGCACTGATAAAGATTATAAGAGTTGGTTAGCATTACTTAACAAGGCAAAGGAGTACTTGGAGGAAGAAACATACATGCAGCTGGCGCAATTGCTGGAAGAAAAGGGTGATGCCATCCGGGAGAAAACGGGGCGTTTGACCTTTCGATGGTATAATAAAAGGAGTATCCTGGATACTTACCGTAAGTTGCCAGTGGATGTCAAAAGATTGAAAGAACAAGGGATAAAACCCCTGGTTTGCACACTGCAATTTGAGGAAAACAAATGTTCCATGTATCCGGATATGCTGGAAACGATACTGATGTACTTGTTAGACCCGACAAAAAAAGAGCAAGAAAAGTTTAAAAGTATTATGGATGACAAGCCTGGCTTGCTTGATGAGCTGCTTACGATACATGCGTTCCAGGCGCAGCATTTTCCGGTATTGATGCAGATAGCAAATACGAATGAGCGTAAGCGGGTGGTCGAATACTATCTACGCGAGGATGTCCTGTTGTCTAGGGAGGCGGTAAAGCAGGCGATTGCGCAGATCGCGGGTGATGTTAGGTATCTGCAGGATGTTTTGGAGGCGGGCGACGTGGCGGATACCATATTAGCCAGTGTGTTAAAAGAGCAGATAGAAGGAGGGGAGGAGGCGCCCAAAGGAATTAAAAAGTTCATGGGTAAGTTTGCACGAAAAGACCCTGGAAAAAAATAGGCGGATAAAGGTTTCCCCGCGGTTGCCACGAATTCGAAAACAGGAAGTTTTGGATAAAAGCCTTCTGTTTTTCGGACACGTAGCGATCGCGGGGAAACCTTTTGTCTGCCCGTAGCAATGCCAGCCGTTTCAACCTTGCAGGAGCGTTTTTACAACGTTGCCAGATACCCTTTTGTCTGCCCGTAGCAATGTCAGCCGCGCCAACGGGCTGCCTTATCCGTGCGTATTGACGTATTGTTTAATTGCGGCAAAGCTTTCGGCGCTCATATCGTGCTCCATCCTGCACGCGTCTTCGGTCGCCGTTTTTTTATCTACGCCGAGCCGTTGTAGCCAGGCGGAGAGAAATTCATGCCGTTCGTATATTTTTGCGGCGATCTCATTTCCGGCGTCCGTTAAGTAGATAAAACCGGCGTCCGTTACAGTGATATAGCCGTTTTCACGCAGATTTTTCATAGCGACGCTGACGCTGGACTTCTTAAACCCAAGTTCTGCGGCGATATCGACCGAACGGACGACCGGGAGTGAACGGCTCAGTATCAGGATGGCTTCTAAATAGTTCTCGGCTGATTCATGTATATGCATAAGATCCCCCATTTCTATAAATGCATGGGCCGTCTGCAAAACAACCAAAGCTGCCGCAGGCAGGCCATGCAGGTTTGTACAAGAATGTCTTTATTATAGCAGACTTGAAAATAAAAGGAAAGCAATTTAAAGGCAGCAGAAAATTGTGGAAAAAGCAAAAAATATGTGGTATGATTTATAAATCAGGGAATAAAGCGAAAGGTAGGCGCATATGAGGAAAAAGAGTATTTTCAGGCAGCTGCTGATCCCGATGATTATTCTTGCGGCAGCAGTGCCTGCGGTAGTGCTGGTTATATTTACGACGTCTTATGAGCGGGAAATTTATGAAAAAAATACGGAGCTTTCCAGCCTTATGGCAGGGGAGATTTCTATTTTTATGGACGGTGCATACCAGATGAATGCGGAACTTGCGGATAATCCGAGCGTTTTGACGATGGATACGCGCGTGCAGACGCCTATTTTGCAAAAGTGTGTGGAGCGAAATTCTTATCTGGACCAGATATACATACAGGGGACGGACGGTATGCAGACCGGGCGCTCCGCGGGGGAGCTTGCCGACCGTTCTACGAGATGGTGGTTTGTACAAATGATGAAGGAGCAGGAGGCTTTTATATCCAAGTCCTATTATTCAGTCGCTACCGGTATGCCCTGCGCGTCAGTGTTTTTCCCGATGTATGAGGATGGCGCACTCCGTGGGATATATGCGGCGGATTTAAAGCTAGATTTTTTGCAGGAGCTGATCGGGAAATATTCCAGTGAAAAGGACGGGCGGATATCTTTTGTAATCGATGGGGAAGGGGTGGTGGTTGCACATCCCGACCAGATACAGATTGAAGAGCAGTATAATTATAAAGAGCAGACGCGTACCGTATCGGTAAAAGGCGCGGATGGAAATCCGAAGACAGATGCGCAGGGAAATATCGTGACGGAGCAGCATCAACTGGAAATATCGGACGATATGGAGCAAGTGATCGCACAGGTTATGGACGGCGGCAGCGGCAGCCGAAAGATTGCGTATCGTGACCTGGCTGCGGATTCGGATGCAGATTCGGATACGGTATTTGGCATCCTATCGGACTTTTTTTTCCATGGGAAGAAGAGCTACTACGCCAGCTACGAACCGATCCACCTGCAAGGCAATTCGGATTCCTGGTCGCTGGTTACGCTGCAAGAACAAGGGGCCGCGCTGGCAATGGCCGGCCGGATGCTTGTGGCAGCGGCGGCAGTGTCGCTTGCGGCGGTTGTGGCGGTTATTTTCATCGTCTTGCATTTGGCGCGTCGGCTGACGCAGCCGGTCGTGCACATTACCGGTTTGATGAAAGACGCGGCGGACGGGGATTTTTCCATCCATATGCAGGAAAATAGCCAGGATGAAATGGGGCGGCTCGCCCAGAGCTACAACCAGATGGCTGGCAAGATTTCCGGCGCGCTGCTGCGGATCAGCGGCTTTACCAAAGATTTGCTGGCGTGTTCGGACAAATTGCAGGCGATCGCCCAAAATACGGATATGCTCAGCGAGGCAATGCAGGAAATCACGCACGGTACATCCGAACAGACGCAGGAAGTAGACCGTGTGGTAGAACGCATGGAACAGCTGGAAGGGCGGTTTGGGGAATTGAAAGGCAAGAGCGGGGATTTGTTGGAAGATTCGCTACGCACGAAACAGTCGGGAGAAGACGGGATTGCGGGCATGGAAGAACTCGAGAAGCAGAACCGGCTTGTCGAGCAAAACGTCAGCCAGTCGTACGAAAAAATTGTGCTCCTACAGGAAAATTCGCTGAAAATCGCGGATATTGTAAGCACGATCGGCCGTATTTCCTCGCAAACGCAGCTTCTGGCGTTAAATGCAGGCATTGAAGCGGCGCGCGCCGGGGAGCAGGGGAAAGGGTTTGCGGTTGTGGCGGATTCCATTGGCAAACTGGCTGCGGATTCTTCCAAAGCGACGGCGGATATCGGGGCTATGATAACGGAATTTTGCAGTGAGATTGACGGTATCGTAGACCAGATGCAGAACGTCCGTTCCATTACCGAGGCACAGATACAGGCGGTGCAAAAGGCTGGCGCGGTCTTTTACGAATTTAAGGAAATGACGGAACAGACCGGCGCGCTGGCCGGCGATATGGACAAATTGGTGGAAGAAATGTACGAAATTGACCATTCAATCGTAGAGGCGGCGCAGAAGATCAGCGAGATTTCCCAAAAGGCGGAAGGGCTTTCCGGGCACGTGGCTGGCGCGCTGGAGCAGGAACTACAAGACATCCAAGAAAGCGTAGGGCATTTGGCTGCGGTCTCCGGCGGTATGGAGCAGGAGATGGGGGAATTTAAATTGAATGGAAATTGAAAACAGCCTCGAAAAGGCAGCCATAAACATCAGAAACCCCCTATAAAATAGGGGGTTTCCTGCCGTCTAAACTTGTGGCATCCGTTCCACCCGGTGCGTCGCGATGCGCCTGACGATTTCTTCCTTTGCGGTTTCTGGCGCGGCTGCCTGGGCGGTGAGTTCCTGCGCCAGGTTTTTTTGCGCGGTGGATAGCATCAGCTTGATCCGGTTTAGCTGGTTGACCTCGCTGGCGCCCGGGTCGTAGTCGATGGCTACGATATTGGACAGCGGGTACTGGCGGCGTAGTTCTTTGATGACGCCTTTGCCTACGATGTGGTTTGGCAGGCAGCCGAATGGCTGTGTGCATACAATATTGTTCGTCCCGGTGTGGATCAGCTCTAGCATTTCCCCGGTCAGAAACCAGCCTTCCCCGGTCTGGTTGCCTACGGATACGATTGGCTTGGCGTACGATGCCAGCTGTTCAATCCGCGCGGGCGGGCAGAAGTGCCGGCTTTTTTCAAACGCATCCCTTGCCGCGCCGCGCAGCCATTCTAAAAATTTAATGCCCAAGTTTGCAAGCCTGGCGGATTTCTTTGGATTCCCAAGATACCTTGTTTTAAAATTCTGGTTGTAAAACGTATATAGCAAAAAGTCAGTCAGGTCTGGCACAACAGCTTCGGCGCCTTCGGATTCCAGCAGGTCGACCAGGTGGTTGTTTGCGGCCGGCAGGAATTTGACCAGGATTTCGCCGACAATCCCGACCCGCGGTTTTTGGACGTCTTTGCGCGGCAGGTTGTCAAAATCTTGTATGATCTCCCGGCACATCTGTTTAAATTTACGGTGGGAGAGGATTTTGTTCTGCGAAACAAATTCGACCACGCGTTTTTTCCATGTCTCGTGCAGCTCGTTTGCGGAGCCTGGAACCTGTTCGTACGGCCGGGTGGCATATAGGCAGCGCATAAAGATATCGCCGAATTCCAGCGCGTACAGCCCATGCTGGACGAGCGCCGGAGTGAACGAAAAGCCCGGGTTTTTTTCCAGCCCGCTTAAGTTGATGGAAATGACGGGCACATGTCCGTAGCCTGCCTTTTGGAGCGCGCGCCGGATAAAGCCGATATAATTTGACGCGCGGCATCCGCCCCCAGTCTGGGAAATGATGATCGCCGTTTTATCCATGTCGTATCTGCCGGAAGTAACCGCCTCCATAATCTGGCCGACAACGATCAGGGAAGGGTAGCACGCGTCATTGTTGACATATTTCAATCCGGCGTTTACCGCGCTGCGGTTGTCGCTGTCCAATACCGCCATATGGTACCCCGCGGCTTGGAAGG
The DNA here is from genome assembly GCA_949457475.1 of uncultured Lachnospiraceae bacterium. Taxonomy (GTDB): domain Bacteria; phylum Bacillota; class Clostridia; order Lachnospirales; family Lachnospiraceae; genus Eubacterium_J. Next base: position 3,311 of record CASUON010000124.1, on the reverse strand, counting down.
CGGGTTCCAGCAGGTCGAAATGGATCGGGGACATCTGCGGGCAGAGGATTGTGTAGTTTTTGCGCATCTCTTCGGTAAACAGCGTACGCGTAAAGCTTGCCGGGGCGATCGTACGCGCCTCCTGGCGCTGGTCGCGCACGCGGATGGCGGCGAGCAGGGAGCGGATGCGGATACGCGCGGCGCCCAGGTTGTTTACTTCGTCAATCTTTAAGCATGTATAGATTTTGCCGCAGCTGGTTAAAATATCACTGACGCAGTCCGTTGTAATGGCGTCCAGGCCGCAGCCAAAGGAATTTAGCTGGATCAAGTCCAGGTTATCCATTGTTTTGACATAATTTGCCGCTGCATACAGCCGCGAGTGGTACATCCACTGGTCCATAACAATGAGCGGGCGCTCCGGCTGCTGTAGATGGGAAATGGAATCTTCGGTCAGCACGGCAATTCCGTAGGAATTAATTAGTTCCGGGATGCCGTGGTGGATTTCCGGGTCTACGTGGTAAGGGCGCCCCGCCAGCACGATGCCATGCCTTCCAGTCTGGCGCATCCAGGCAAGTACGGCCTCGCCTTTTTTTTGCATGGCCAGGCGGGTTTTGGATAATTCCTCCCAGCCAGCTTCTGCGGCGGCAATGACTTCCCGTTCGATAATTTTAAACCGGGAACAAAAGGCGTCGACCAGGTTTTGCTTTAACGTGTCTAGGTTGCTAAACGAGAAGAAAAGGTCCATAAAGGGCACCTGCCCGCTGGAAATTTCGTCTACGTTATTTTTGATATTTTCAGCATAAGAGGTTACGATCGGGCAGTTGTAGTGGTTGTTGGCGTCCGGAAACTCCTCCCGCTCATAAGGGATGCATGGATAGAAGATAAAGTCCGGGTTCTGTTTTACCAGCCATGCAATATGCCCGTGCGCGAGTTTGGCTGGGTAGCATTCGGATTCGCTCGGGATGCTTTCAATCCCAAGCTCGTATATTTCCCGTGAGGATTGCGGCGATAAAATGACACGGAAAAAAAGCTTCTGGAAAAAGACCGCCCAAAACGGGTAGTTTTCGTACATGTTTAACACCCTTGGGATGCCCACCGTCCCGCGGATTGCCTCGTCTTGCGGCAGCGGCTCATAATCAAAGACCAGCTGGTTTTTGTATTCGTACAGGTTTGGGATATTTTCTTTGTTCTTTTCCCCGCCTAGCCCTTTTTCACAGCGGTTGCCGGTAATGTATTGGCGGTTGTCCCCGAAATGGTTGATGGTTAACAGGCAGTGGTTGGTACAGCCTTTGCATCTGGAAAGTTTTGTGTCAAAGGAAAGGGCGTTGATGGCGTCGGCAGATAGCATGGACGTGGACTTGCCTGGCTCATGCCGTTCCCTTGCAATAAGCGCGGCGCCAAACGCCCCCATAATGCCCGCGATATCCGGCCTTACGGCGCAAACGCCGGATATTTTTTCAAAGCTGCGAAGCACGGCGTCGTTATAAAAAGTCCCGCCCTGCACGACGACTTTTTTGCCGAGCTGGCTGGCGTCGGACAGCTTGATTACTTTAAACAGGGCGTTTTTAATGACCGAATAGGCAAGGCCCGCGGAAATATCGGCGACCGAAGCGCCTTCTTTTTGCGCCTGCTTTACTTTGGAATTCATAAATACTGTGCAGCGTGTCCCAAGGTCGATTGGGTGGGCGGCAAACAGCGCTTCTTTGGCAAAATCCTCTACGGAATAGTTTAACGATTTTGCAAACGTTTCGATAAAGGATCCGCAGCCAGACGAGCAGGCTTCGTTTAACTGCACGCTGTCAACCGTCTGGTTTTTGATCTTAATGTATTTCATATCCTGCCCGCCGATATCCAGGATGCAGTCTACGTCCGGTTCAAAAAACGCCGCCGCGTAGTAGTGGGATACCGTCTCTACTTCGCCGTCGTCTAGCATTAGCGCGGCTTTCATCAAAGCCTCGCCGTACCCGGTGGAGCAGGCGTGGACAATGCGTGCTTGTTCTGGCAGCAGGGAATAGATTTCCTGCAACGCATGCACGCATGTCATAAGCGGGTTCCCATTGTTGTTGTCATAAAAAGAATAGAGCAGGGAGCCGTCTTGCGCGACCAGGGCCAGTTTGGTCGTCGTGGAACCGGCGTCGATGCCAAGGTAGCAGTCCCCTTGGTAAGCGGCGAGGTCTGTGGTCTTTACCTGGCTGCCCCCGTGGCGCGACAAAAACGCGTCATAGTCCTGCGGGGACTGGAAGAGCGGTTCCATGCGCGCGACTTCAAATTCCATATGGATTTCGTGCGAGAGCTTTTCTAACAGCGCCTGCAAGGAAACCGTTGTGTCTTTTTTAGCGTTTAACGCAGAGCCGATAGCGGCGAATAAATGGGAATTTTTGGGAGTAATGGCATGTTCGTCGTCCAGCTTCAGCGTACGGATAAACGCGGCTTTTAATTCCGATAAAAAGTGCAGCGGGCCGCCCAAAAAAGCAACATGCCCGCGGATCGGCTTTCCGCATGCCAGGCCGCTGATCGTCTGGTTTACAACTGCCTGGAAGATAGAAGCAGCCAAGTCTTCTTTTGTAGCGCCTTCATTGATTAAAGGCTGAATATCGGTTTTTGCGAACACGCCGCAACGTGCTGCGATTGGGTAGATTTCTTGGTAATTTTTTGCGTAATCGTTCAAACCGGAGGCGTCCGTCTGAATCAGGGATGCCATCTGGTCGATAAAAGAACCAGTGCCGCCCGCGCAGATTCCGTTCATGCGCTGTTCTACATTTCCCTGTTCGAAGTATATGATCTTGGCGTCCTCCCCTCCCAGCTCAATGGCGACGTCTGTCTGCGGTGCGTACTGTTCCAGGGCGGATGCTACGCTGATAACTTCCTGTACAAAGGGGATATCTAAATGCCTAGCGAGTGCCAGCCCGCCGGATCCGGTGATCACAGGCGAAAAGGCGATCTCTCCCAGGCTGTTATGTGTTTTTTCTAGCAGGCTGCTCAATGTTTCACGGATATTGGCATAATGTCTTTGATAATCAGAAAATACCAGCTCGCCTGCCTTATCGATAAGTGCGATTTTAACTGTGGTAGAACCGATATCGATTCCTAATCTGTAAGTTGTTTTTTTACCGGTCATTCCAATTTTCTCCATATGTCCTCCTTGTAAAATATGAATTGGTTCCCGAAAACATTCTACATTATACGACACTGCAACTGAAAAGACAATTCTTATTTGTGATTTTATTTTCTTTTCAGATTTTAGTAGTTACTTTTCATGGGGTGGGGATATCCCTTAAAAATGAGAAATAATAGGTTGTTATCCGGCAGTTAAATTCTGGAACAGTTTTTAA
>CASUON010000123.1 GCA_949457475.1 uncultured Lachnospiraceae bacterium | reverse complement strand
GCCGGATAACAACCTATTATTTCTCATTTTTAAGGGATATCCCCACCCCATGAAAAGAAACGTAGTTTTAAAATCAACATTTCATAAAATTTTCACACAATTTTAGCACTCGACTATTGACAGTGCTAACAATCAGTGCTATATTTCATACAGAACAAAACAAACCGTTCTTGCATTTTCAAAGGAGGGGAAGTTATGAATATTCAGAAGTTTACGCAAAAATCGATAGAAGCAGTGAACAGCTGCGAAAAACTAGCTTATGAATACGGCAATCAGGAAATCGAACAGGAGCATCTGCTTGTAGCGCTGCTGCGCCAAGATGACGGGCTGATTCCAAAACTGATTGAAAAGATGGAAATAAATAGAGAGCATTTTACAGACCATGCAGTCCGCGACCTGGAAAAACGGGTAAAAGTATCCGGGGGCCAGGTCTATGTGGGGCAGTATTTGAATAAAGCGCTAATAAGCGCAGAGGATGAGGCAAAGCATATGGGGGATGAATATGTATCCGTAGAGCATCTTTTCCTCAGCTTGCTGCGCCACCCGAACCAGGCGCTGAAAGCAATTTTTAAAGAATACGGCATTACGAGGGAGCGTTTTTTACAGGCTCTTTCCACCGTGCGGGGCAACCAGCGGGTTACGTCGGATAACCCGGAGGCTACGTATGATACGCTGGAAAAATACGGGTATGATATGGTCGCGCGCGCCAGGGAACAAAAGTCCGACCCGGTTATAGGGCGCGATGGCGAGATACGCAACGTGGTAAGGATATTGTCGCGGAAAACAAAAAACAACCCGGTATTGATCGGCGAACCGGGCGTTGGCAAGACGGCCGTTGTAGAAGGGCTCGCGCAGCGGATTGTCCGCGGCGACGTGCCGGAAGGGCTAAAAGATAAAAAGCTATTTGCGCTCGATATGGGCGCGCTGGTAGCCGGCGCCAAGTACCGCGGCGAATTCGAAGAACGTTTGAAAGCAGTGTTAGATGAAGTGCGAAAAAGCGAAGGGCAGATCATCCTTTTTATCGATGAACTGCATACGATCGTCGGGGCTGGGAAAACAGACGGCGCGCTGGACGCGGGCAATATGTTGAAACCGATGCTGGCTAGGGGGGAGCTGCACTGTATCGGCGCTACAACGCTGGATGAATACCGTGAATATATTGAAAAAGACGCCGCGCTGGAACGCCGTTTCCAGCCTGTACAGGTCGATGAGCCGACAGTGGAGGAGACGGTTTCTATTTTAAGGGGGCTAAAAGAACGCTATGAAGTGTTCCACGGTGTAAAGATTGCGGACGCCGCCCTTGTATCTGCGGCAGTATTGTCCAACCGGTATATATCCGACCGTTTTTTGCCGGATAAGGCGATCGACCTCGTGGACGAAGCATGCGCGCTGATTAAAACCGAGCTGGATTCTATGCCGGCGGAATTAGACGAGCTTAACCGCCGCGTCATGCAGATGCAGATTGAAGAAACTGCGTTGAAAAAGGAGACGGATAATCTTAGCAGGGACCGCTTGGAGCATTTGCAGAAGGAGCTTGCAGAATTAAACAGCGAATTACAGACGAAAAAGGCGCAGTGGGATAATGAGAAAAAATCCATCGAAACCGTGCAGCACTTGCGGGAAGAGCTGGAAAATGTCAAAAAAGAAATTACGCAGGCGAAGCAGGCGTATGATCTAAACAAAGCTGCGGAACTACAATACGGCAGGCTGCCGCAGATTCAAAAACAGCTTGAGATCGAAGAGGAGAGGGTAAAAAAGGAAGGCCATACGCTGATGCATGAAAATGTCAGTGATGAAGAGATCGCAAGGATTATTTCCCGCTGGACAGGCATCCCGGTTGCCAAACTGACGGAAAGCGAGCGCAACAAAACGCTCCATCTAGACAGCGAGCTGCATAAAAGGGTGATCGGGCAGGAAGAAGGCGTGACAAAGGTGACCGAAGCCATTATCCGTTCAAAGGCGGGGATCAAAGACCCGTCGAAGCCGATCGGCTCGTTCCTGTTTTTGGGCCCGACCGGCGTAGGCAAGACAGAGCTTGCCAAAGCGCTTGCCGCAAGCCTGTTCGACGATGAAAATAATATGGTGCGCCTGGATATGAGCGAATATATGGAAAAATATTCGGTATCCCGCCTGATCGGCGCGCCTCCAGGATATGTGGGCTATGAAGAGGGCGGCCAGTTGACGGAAGCAGTCCGCAGAAAGCCATATTCGGTCGTGCTGTTCGATGAAGTGGAAAAGGCCCATCCGGATGTATTCAACGTACTGCTGCAGGTGCTTGACGATGGGCGTATCACAGATTCCCAGGGGCGGACGGTAGATTTTAAAAATACGATCCTGATTATGACGTCAAATATCGGCTCTGCACACCTGCTGGAAGGGATTGATAAAAAAGGGGAAATCCAGCCGGAATGTGAACAGGCGGTTATGAACGAGCTGCGCGCCAGTTTCCGGCCGGAATTTTTAAATAGGCTGGATGAAATTATCTTGTTTAAGCCGTTGACTGAGGACGATATTGGCCGTATCATCCATTTGCTGATCGCAGGGCTTAACAGGCGGCTTTCAGAGCGGGAACTGTCCGTGGAACTGTCGCCTGAGGCGGAGAAATTTATTGTGGAAAACGGCTATGACCCGGTATATGGAGCAAGGCCGTTGAAGCGGTACCTGCAAAAGACGGTGGAAACGCTGGCGGCAAAAATTATCCTTGCGGATAAAGTCCAAGCGGGGGATACGATTTTTATCCAGATCTCCGAAGGAGGCCTGGAGGCGGTCGTAAAGGAATAGAGATACCCGGGGCAACCCGCTATCTGAAAGCCTGGAGCAGGAAAAGGAGAAGGTGGATAAAATCTAATTGGAAGGTTCTGGAAAATGGAACACAAAAGCAGGAAAAGGAGAAGGTGGATAAAATCTAATTGGAAGGTTCTGGAAAATGGAACACAAAAAATAGAAAAAAGATATAAATAAGAAAGAGCGGAATATATATAGAAGGAAAAGATGATTCAGCAGGTGGTAGCCGGTGAAAAAGTATTTTCGTAAAATCGTAATCCCATGTACGCTCGCGCTTTTTTTCACGGTAGTCGTTGCGATGATAGATCGGGCAGCGCTGCATCCGCAGCAAGAAGATACTGCATTCGGCAGCAGGGAGACAGCCGGTTTAAAGACGGTAGGCCCGGACGTGGATACCGATACCAAAACAAAGGGTCAAACTGGGCCGCAGGATAGCGAAACAGAAACAAAAGGCCAAATTGGGCTGCAGGATAGCGAAACGGAAACAAAAGGCCAGACTGGGCCGCAAGACAGTGAAAAGGAAACAAAAGGTCAAAATTCACAACCGGATACTGAGAAGAAAAAAGTCGCCCTGACCTTTGACGATGGGCCGGATGCAGAGTGTACGCCGTTGTTGTTGGATGGGCTGGCCAAACGGGGCGTCAAGGCGACCTTTTTTGTGATCGGGGCCGCGGCAGAACAGCATCCGGATATTATGAAGCGTATGGTGGAAGAAGGGCACCTGATTGGAAACCATACGTACAACCACGTAGATTTAAAGGCTATGACGCAGACGGCCGCCAGGAAAGAAATTAAAAAAGCAAATGAGATAATCGCAAAATACACGGGGGAAGAACCGTGTTTTTTGCGTCCTCCATTTGGCAGCGCCAGCAAAAAAGTGGAGAAGGAAATGGAAATGATCCAGGTGCTGTGGACGATTGACACGATGGACTGGTCTTGCAAAGACGAGGCGAGCATATGCAGTACCGTTTACAGCGAAATTGAGGAAAACAGCATTATTTTAATGCATGACGAATATCCGACGACCGTGAGGTCGGCATTGAGCGTGATTGACTGCCTGCAGGAGAAAGGATACGAATTTGTGACGGTAGATGAAATCGTAATGGATTAAATTTCCAACTTGATTCTTTACAACAGCGCCGCTTATCAGTATAATATATGGGCGGCGCAAAGCGCATAACGCATAGTGCATATTGCGTAGAGTATAATCGCATAACGTATAGCGCATAGATTATACTTATATAACGCATATTGCGTAGAGTATAATCGCATAACGCATAGTGCATACAGGATTGTGGCAGGTTGTGCAAAAAAAACGGCGGATGGAGAGGTACGATGGATTTATTTGAGTATATGAGAGAGCAGAACATGCAAAAAGAGTCGCCACTGGCGTCAAGGCTCAGGCCGTCTGCACTGGAGGAAGTCGTAGGGCAGCAGCATATTATCGGAAAAGGAAAGATGCTTTACCGTGCGATAAAGGCGGATAAACTAAGCTCTATCGTTTTATACGGCCCGCCCGGGACAGGGAAAACAACGCTGGCAAAAGTTATTGCCCATACGACAAGCGCGGAATTTATGCAGCTAAACGCTACGTCGTCTGGCAAAAAAGAAATGGAGCAGGCGGTTGCCGCGGCAAAAGACAACCAGGGCATGTATGGCAAAAAGACCATTTTATTTATCGACGAAATCCACCGTTTTCATAAAGGGCAGCAGGATTATCTGCTTCCTTTTGTGGAGGACGGTACTGTGATTCTGGTTGGGGCAACGACGGAAAACCCTTATTTTGAGGTAAATGGGGCGCTGCTGTCGCGTTCAGTCGTTTTCGAACTCAAGCCGCTGGCAAAGGAAGATATCAAACAGCTGCTGTCCCGCGCGATCACGGATGCTGAAAAGGGGCTGGGCGCTTATGGGGCGGTGCTGGATGAGGACGCGTCGGATTTTTTGGCGGATATGGCGAACGGGGATGCGCGGGCGGCGCTTAACGCATTGGAGCTTGGTGTATTGACAACGGAATGCAGTGAGGACGGAAAAATCCATATTACGCTGGAAGTTGCTGGGGAATGTATCCAAAAACGTGTGGTACGCTATGACAAAACTGGGGATAACCATTATGACACGATTTCTGCTTTTATTAAGAGCATGCGGGGGTCGGACCCGGACGCGGCGGTCTACTATCTGGCGCGTATGCTTTACGCGGGGGAAGACGTCAAATTCATCGCAAGGCGCATTATGATATGCGCTTCGGAAGATGTGGGAAACGCGGACCCGCAGGCATTGCAGGCGGCAGTCGCGGCTTCGCTTGCCGTAGAGCGGCTTGGAATGCCGGAGGCGCGGATTGTATTGTCGCAGGCCGCCGCATATGTAGCCAGCGCGCCAAAGAGCAACGCCGCCATTTTGGCAGTCGACGAGGCGCTTGACGTGGTGCAGTCAGCCAAAACGCCGCCGGTGCCGGCGCACTTGCAGGATTCCCACTATAAATCCAGCGAAAAGCTCGGGCGGGGTATTGGCTACGAATATGCCCATTCCTATCCAGACCATTACGTCGCCCAGCAGTATCTGCCAAAAGAACTGGAAGGGAAGGTGTTTTATAGGCCTTCCGAAAACGGCTACGAAAAAAAGATTTTGGAATATCTGCGCAAAGTAGCGGAGTGGAAACAGGATGGGAGCCATAGCGTGGAAAGAAGAGAGCATTTGCAAGATTTGTAAATGTAAAATGGGCCAGTACCGTAACGCTTGGAAATGGAAGCGATTTCGAAGCGGAAAAAGAAAATAGAAAAAAATGTCAGTTTACCTTGTTTTTTAGCAATTATCTCTCGCATTTTTATGATAGGCATTATCGATTGGGCAAGCCGGGGTAGCCAAAAGAATCATATTCTGCTAGAATAGATATGCATGGAAACGAACGCTGGGGGAAAACGCTTGGCGGTAGCTGAATAGGGGCAACTATCTGCGGGCTGCCTGGGAAGGAAGGTTAAAGGAATGAGTAAACAGAAGTCGTCAGCCAAAACAGTAGTGATTGTTTTGGGAATCATGTTATGCTTTGTGCTGATCGCACTCCTGGTCTGTTACTTTTTGACGGCATCGTATTATGCGAAGCATTTTTTCCCTGGAACGGTTTTGAATGGGATTGCGGTTGATAAGATGACGGTAGAAGAAACAGAGGATAAAGTAGCACAGGAAGTTGCGGATTATGTATTGAGCATTTATACGAGGGACGGGGAGAAATATGAGATTATTGGGCCGGATATCGATTATGTATACGTCCCTGGTACAGAGATCAGCGATATTTTACAGGAGCAGGAAAACTATAGCTGGATTACAAAGCGAAAAGGGGTCAAGGAACAGCATCTGGAAGTATCCGCGGCCTTTAATGAGCAGAAACTGGACCAGCAGGTAGCCAGCTTAGGATGCTTTCAGGAAAAAAATGTTACAAAGCCCAAAGACGCATACCTACGGGAAACGGAAGACGGGTATGAACTTGTGAAAGCGATAGAGGGCAACCAGTTAAAACTGGCTAAAGTGCAAAAGCTGGTGCGAGAGGCGGTAGACGCCGGAGAGACAGAACTGACATTGACGGATAAAGCGTATGAAAAGCCGGCTGTTGCGTCCGACGATGCCCGGCTGAACGGGGCGCTTAAGGAGATCAATGCGTACCTGGATACGACGATCCAGTATGATGTTGGGGAAAATGGCGAAGTATTAGACCGTAAAATTATGAAGGACTGGATTACGGTCGGAGCGGACTATACCGTTACGTTTGACGAATCCAAAGTAATTGGGTTTATCCAAAACCTCGCTAGCAAATATAATACGTATGGGAGCGTGCGCGAGTTCCAGACCTCATTGGGCGACAAGGTTAAGATTGGCGGCGGCGATTACGGATGGGTGATTGACAAGGAAAAGGAACGGGCGCAGCTGATGTCGGAAATCAAATCTGGAAAGACTATTAAGCGCGAGCCGGTATTTAACCAGACGGCGCTTGTGAAGAGCGAGAGGTACGACATTGGAAATACGTATGTTGAAATTGACTATACAAATCAGCACATCTATTACTATAAAGACGGGAAACTGAAACTGGACACAGATGTAGTTACCGGAAATATCAGTTGGAATAGCGGTTCTCCGGACGGGATTTACAAGATCGTCTACAAACAGCGCGATGCGACGCTCGTGGGGGAAGACTACGAGTCTGATGTGGAGTATTTTATGGTATTTGCCTATAACGTAGGATTCCACGATGCGAGCTGGAGAAATGAGTTTGGCAAGCAGATCTATAAATCTTCCGGCTCCCATGGCTGTATCAATATGCCGGGCGATAAAGCGGCGCAGCTGTACCAGATACTGGAAGTCGGCACGCCGGTAGTGGCCTATTACCGTGAACCGGTAGAGCTGACGTCCGAAAATGCGCGGATTTCCAACGCCTATTCCTACCGGTCGCAGTAGGGGCTGAGCATAAACAAGGTTAGGTGTATGCGGTTTTTGGCAGGGTTATTCCGGCTCGTCCAATATCCAGGGGAGACGGGCTGAGAAACCCAGGTCAAAATGCGGTTCTAAAAAACCGGGCGCGCCGAATGGATAAATTTCATGGAAACAGGTGAAGCTGCCCCAATCCTGTGAAACAGGGGCGGTTTGCTCCCCGTTTTGTATGCAGCCTGCGATACGGTAGCTAAAATCATAAACGTGCCCTTCTTCATTGCTAGAAAGTTCGCATACATAAGTAGCTTTTTGTGGAGGGACGCCAAGCCTGTCCAATATGTCCAGCACAGGGGGCGGGAGTGCCCGCCTTTTCGCGAGCTGGAGAAAATTACGGCAGGAATCGCAGTCGCAGTCCCAATTGCCTGCTGTGGCATACCAGTTTTGGGTGGCGAATACGTCTATTTTTGTATGGAAATGGAAAAAATTATACGCTGTCACTGTAAACACCTCATTGTAAACATTTTAATGTAAATATTTTATTGTAAATACTTTTAATGTAAATATTTTATTGTAAATACTTTTAATGTAAATATTTTTATTGTAAATACTTTTGATGTAAATATTTTATTGTAAATACTTTTAATGTAAATATTTTTATTGTAAATACTTTTATTGTAAATATTATATTATAAACGCTTTATTGTAAATATCATATTGTAAACACTTTATTGGATATAGGTTTATTTTTTACAGGATAACATAAGGAAGCAGGGAAAGCAACAGAAATAACGGTTGCATATACGGAAAAATACTGTTATACTAAAACAGGAAAATAAAATAAAAAGGGGAGCTCATACAAATGGGCTGAGAGTAAGCTGCATGTGCTTAGACCCATAACCTGATTTGGATAATGCCAACGTAGGGATATATTGAAAGAGTTATTTGACGATGTATGTGTTTCAAACGATACCCGAAGGCTATGGGTATCGTTTTTTTATGCGCACGGCGTACAAAGGAAGTATGTCAGCTAGTTGACCGTTGCCCGGCGCGCGAGTACGGGAAGCAGCCTCCCCTACTTGATTGCACATGGGCACTTAAGGGACATACGTCGTCGGAGGTTGACGGCGCCCGGCGCGCGAATAGGGAAAGTAGGCGGTTGATATCATGAATTGGAAAAAAGAAAATTTGCTGCTCTACGCTGTGACAGACAGAAGCTGGCTGCACGGGCGTACCTTGTATGAGCAGGTGCATCAGGCGTTGCGGGGCGGCATTACGATGCTGCAGCTGCGTGAAAAAAATAGGACGGAACACGAATTTTTGCAAGAGGCGATAGCGCTTAAAAAACTGTGCGCAAGATACCGAGTCCCGCTGATTATCAATGACCATGTAAAAATTGCGAAACGGGCGGATGCCGACGGCGTCCATGTAGGGCAGCAGGATATGGATGCGAAATCCGCACGTGCAATACTTGGAAGTGGCAAGATAATCGGCGTATCGGCAAGGACTGTAGAGCAGGCGGTTGCGGCGCAGGCGCAGGGGGCCGATTATCTGGGGGTCGGCGCTGTATTTCCTACCAGGACAAAAGAAGATGCCGTTGTAGTCAGCAAAAAACAGCTTTCTGACATTTGCGATGCGGTATCGATCCCGGCGGTAGCTATCGGGGGAATTACAGCAGATAATGTACGTCTGCTGTCTGCAAGCGGCATCAGCGGCGTCGCGGTTGTTGGCGCGATATTTGCGCAGCCGGATGCCGAGCTGGCGGCAAGACAGCTAAAAAGCAAAGTGGAAAGCATTTTTTAAACACGCTCTAGTGGAAAGGGGATTTGAATGGGGCAATTTTGGAAAGAGTTTATACGCCGGGAACAGATTTCCGGTATGATCTTTGACGTGGATGGAACGATGCTGGATTCGATGCCGGTATGGGACCATTCCGGGGAACAGTATCTGCGTACGCTTGGTATCTACGCACCTTCGGAACTTGGCAAAATATTGTTTTCCAAAACAATGCGCCAGGGGGCGGAATATATCAAAAAAACTTATCGTCTAATAAACCAGACGGAAGAAGAAATTCAAAAAGGGATTATAAAAGTTGTGGAGGACGCATACCAAAACCAGGTACCGCTAAAGCCGTATACACGCGCGTTTCTGGACGGGCTGCGGGACGCGGACATTCCGATGGTGGTCGTGACTTCTACAGACAGGCCGTTGATACAGGCGGCTTTTTCCAGGCTTGGGCTGGAACCGTATTTTACAAAAATTTTTACCTGTTCTGCGTTTGGCAGCGGCAAAGACCGGCCGGAAATCTTTCACGCGGCCTCCGAAGCAATGCATAGCGCGCCGTCTTCGACATGGGTGGTAGAAGACGGATTGTATGCGATACGTACGGCAAAAGCAGCCGGGTACCGTGTGATAGGCGTAGCAGATGCATCTAGCCAGGGCGACGAAGCGCAAATACGCGCGCTGGCAGATTATTTTATTACAGGTTTTGCAATGGAGGTAACGGGCTGTTAATCCGGTTATGGGCAGGAAAAAGCCAGCTGCCGATTATGCCGGTTA
>CASUON010000122.1 GCA_949457475.1 uncultured Lachnospiraceae bacterium | reverse complement strand
TTACGCCGGATAGCCAGCCGAATCCTACAGGCTCTGCAGATATATCGGCAGTGGTTTCACAGGAAACAGCTACGGATACACCAATGGTTGACGCCGCTCCTGTCGCAGATACGGCGCCGCAGGAGAAAGTAGATACCGAGACGCCACAGGCGCAGGAAATCCAGGTACAGGATAACATAGGAAAAGAAGAGCAAAAAGAAGTCGAAACGTTGCAAGTACAAGAAGAAGCAGAAGATATGCCACAAGCGCAGCGTACCATGCAGACCGAAGAAGACGGCCAGATGGGCCAGCAGGAATCCGAAGCATTTCAAAACGAGAATATGGCAGCTTTGCGCAATAGGCAGACGCAGCAGGATGGCCAGACAGCGTTTGAGTTCCATGCAGATGCGAGGCATGCGCAGCCATCCGATGTACCGACCGCAAATACGCCAGTCAGCCAGGCGCCGCAGCCACAGGTCAATGTCGAGGATATGATACGCCAGATTACCGAATATACAAGGGTGCATTTGACGGAAAACATCAAGTCGATCGAGATGCAGCTGAATCCGGCAAATCTTGGAAGGATATTTTTGCATGTGACAGAAAAGGCGGGGACAATCACAGCACAGCTAACGGCGCAAGATGAAAACGTCAAGGAGGCCCTTGTACAGCAGGCCGCTGTTTTAAAAGACAATTTGAACCAGCAGGGGATCAAAGTAGACGCGGTGGAAGTATCCGTAGGCACCCACGAGTTTGAAAGCAACCTGGAAAAAGACGCGAGACAGCAGGAAGAGCAGGCTAGGCAGCAAGAAGAGCAGTCAAATAGGCGCTCCGCGAGAAATATCAACCTGAATGAATTAGACGACCTGGAAGGATTGTCAGGGCTGATGTCAGAGGAAGAAGCGCTGGTTGCGCAGATTATGCGGGATAATGGCAACAATGTAGATTTTAAAGCATAGCCGGCAGTTGCGGATATGCAAATTTTGAAAAGAGAAAGGAGTAACGCATATGGCATTAATCCAGGAAGTAAAAGACGGAAAAGTAGTAGAGCAGAAAAATGACCCGGCAAATAAGAAAAAAGAAGCGACTAATGAAATGGGCCAGGACCAGTTTTTGCAGTTATTAGTTGCGCAGATGCAGTACCAGGACCCACTGGAGCCTACGAGCAATACGGAGTGGGTGGCGCAGATGGCTACGTTTTCCATGGTAGAATCATTAAACGGTATGAAGACGGTAATGACGGAGCAGTCCGCTTATGATTTAGTTGGCAAATACGTATTGATCCAGGACGGCGATAATTATGTAAAAGGCAAAGTGGATTACATAACAAAACAGAATGGGGAGACTGTACTTTCTGTAAACGATAAGTTCTATACGTTAGATAAGCTTGATACGATTGCGGACCAGGAATATTATGAAGGTTCTGTACAGGCAAACGAACTGCATGATATGATCCAGCTTTTGCCGACCGAAGAAAACCTGACTGCGTTGGACGATGGCTTAGTAAAATCAGCGCGTGAAGCATATGATAAGCTGAGTGATTCGCAAAAAGCATTTGTGGAACAAGAGGATATCGATAAGCTGACCGCACTGGAAACAAAGATGGAGGCGTTAAAAGCGACGTATTTTACAGGCAAAGTAAAACAGCTTCCAACAACAAAAGAAATCGAGCAGGTATCCGGGGAAAAATTGGATGAATTCGCTGACCAGATCAAAGAAGCTAGGGAATATTATGACGGCATGACAGAGCGGCAGAAGAAGAAAGTAGCAGATGATGTGCTGAAGCGTCTGGACGAGTGTGAGAAAGCGCTGGAAAAAGCGCAGAAAGACGCGGGAAAAGACGATGCGGAAGATCAAGAGCCTGGCGTCGGCGACGTTGCTTCTATCCTGGAAAAGATACTTGCGGAAATTCAGAATGGGAAACAGCCGGAAAAGGAAAAGCAGCAAACGGACAACGGGGCGGAAGGCGGCTCAGAAAAGTCAGCATAAGACCGCATAAGGCAGCCATTGCAAAAGGAGCAGGGCAGGGAGGCCTTGTAAATCTTACGGGATGAATGAAGTGGTGGAAAGGGTTCCCAGAAGGAATCAGATACGATAAGACAGGAAAAAGATTCAAGTGGGGCCAGCACCGGATGGAGTTGAACATATGAACGGAATCGATAAAAATTTCACTTCCATACAACAGGTTACAGATCAGTATCTGACACAAAAAAGCGAAGCAGCATCGGATGCATCCAGACAGCTATCTTTTGAGGAAGTACTGCGCAGCAAGCAAAGTTCGATGGAACCTCGAATAGAGGCTCGAATAGAGGCTCGAAGTATACAGCCCCTGCGCTTTTCCAAACATGCCGCCATGCGTTTGATGGACCGCAATATCAGCCTGTCAAAGGAGCAGAGCGAACGTCTGGAATCAGGTGTCAGAAAAGCAGGAGAAAAGGGGATTCACGATTCTCTTGTGATTGTTGATTCACTTGCCTTTATTGTCAACGTCCCAAATAAAACGGTGGTTACCGCAATGGAGCAGGGTGAAACAGACAGGAATATCTTTACAAATATTGACGGCGCTGTGATTATATAGCCGGACCGGAAGGGGGCTTTGGCTCTGGAACGATAGAAAGAGCCATACCGGCGCCTGCGCGCACAGGCACGAAAGCCTGTGCCGCCTTATGACAAAAACAGTAAAACGATCAGGAGGACAATGCATTATGATGAGAGCATTATATTCGTCGGTCGCAGGCCTTAAGACCCACCAGACGAAAATGGACGTAATCGGTAATAATATTTCAAACGTAAATACGGTTGGTTTTAAATCTTCCCGTGTTACATTTAGTACTATGATGTATCAGACTATGTCAAATCCGTCCGGTGCAAATGCGGAACTGGGAACCGGCGGTGTCAACGCCAAGCAGATCGGCCTTGGCACGAACTTTGCGTCTACCGCTGTATCGATTGAAACAGGCGGCGCCGCAGAATCTACTGGGAATGCTTTCGACTTAAAGATTTCGGATACAAATTCCACCAGTTTTTATATTGTAAATAACGGTTCTGAGAATGTATTTACGAGGGCAGGCGCTTTTTATGTAGACGGTGCGGGCAACTTGTGTATGGAATCTACCGGGTATACCGTTATGGGCTGGCAGGTAGACGCCAACGGGAATATTCAAAAAGATACGGTATCGCCGCTTAAGATTATGACGGCGGAAAACCAGACGTCTGATCCGGAATGGACGACAGAGGCAGTCTGCAAAGGCATCCTGGATGACAATAACGCAAACGTAAATTCTGATACCGGCTACAAGATGAACTTGAAAATTTTTGATAACTTGGGCTATCCGTATACGGGAAGGTTTGCGGTGCAAAAGGGCGACGGCGAAGGCTATTATACGATCAACCTGACTGATATTTTAGACCAGAACGGGGATTCTATTTTTGCAGATGAGACAAGGGATTTGGCGCTTGGCTCGTTCTTTGGCTCAACCGGAGACCCGCAGGGCAGCCAGGTGGATATAACCGACAATTTTACGATGGCAAGCGGGAAAGCAGGTGCGTTGCGCCGGCTGGCCGTAGGCGGCAACAATTTTATACTTGGGGATCCGACTACTTACCCGAGTGCGAACGCGGACGGGGAAGAAGCGACTTCATTTACGCTTACTTTTGACGCGGAAGACGTCAATGAATATTTTGGCGCGGAACTGCCGGAAGGGGCGATTGTGGAATTAGTTTATGGAGGTGCGGAAGGCGATGCTGAAACGCCGACCTTAAGGATCCGCAGCCGTGCCGACGTGGACTTAAAAGAAGGCTATGACGCGGCGGTTGAAAACCTGGACTGGTACAACGAGGGCGAGAACGGAAATACGATTTCCAGTTCACGGACGTTAGCAAAAGTATTAGAGGAGCTGGGCGTTGGGCGCGGCGACGTGCTGACAAATTCCCAAATCAACCGTATCAATGAAGAGCTGCATTTAAATGACCCGGCTGGGGAAGAGGGAGAAGAGACCGTTGCGCTCGAAAGGAACCGTAGCTATACGGTATGGACGGGCGATGACGGCCAATTAGTACTTTATGATGGCGTTGTCCCGGAAGATTCCGAAGACCCGGCGGCAGGGCCGGAAGGAGAGCAGCTGGAACTGCCGGAATACCCGCTGAATCTGACTGACATGGATTTCTTGCGCAAGGCCTATGTCAAGCTGAATGGTTCCCAATTAAATGAAGAAGGCATTTTTACAAACAAGATGCCAATCGACGTAGAGCTGCGCTACCAGCTAAGCGGCAGCGGCTCTTATACGATCGTGACGCCGCGTACGGACGGGTTTACAATGAAGTTTTCAACGACCGACGGTTCATTGGAATATATTGGCCAGGAAGGAAGTACGGAACAAATCCTCCAGTTAGGGGAATATGATAATACCGGCAATAAATTTACGAATATTAATATTGATTTTTCAACGTTAAAGAACCTTGCAAACGGCAAGTCTTGTACGGCGGCGCTTGCAAACGGCGATCTGGGCGCGGAAGGCACCGGTAAGAAAGTAGGTGCGATGACAGGGCTGACCGTTGACCAGAGCGGCAAGATATATGGTACTTACGATAACGGCAACCGGGCGCTGATCGGGCAGATCGCGGTAGCTAGGTTTGCCAATGCGTCCGGCCTGGAAAGCATCGGCAACAACTGCTTTAAGACGACGTTAAACTCCGGCGATTTTGACGGAATTGGCGTTGAAATCGATGCGGACGGTTCTAAGATTTCCACCGGCGAGCTGGAAATGTCCAACGTAGACCTGGCAACAGAATTTACCCAGATGATTACGACCCAGCGTGGATACCAGGCGAACTCCAGAGTTATTTCTACCTCTGACAGTATTCTGGAAGAGCTTGTGAACTTGAAGAGATAATGAATTAATATAATAGATAATTGTAAAAACATGCTTTGCGGCTAAATGTTGCGTCCAGCGTATTGGCTTGCAACAGGGCCATTACGCTGGATCGGCATGTTGCGCAGCATTTTGACCAATTATAAAGTTATGTAACGGGCGTACCCCGCATTTATTTCATATCCGTTGTGATGGAGCGTGTTTTAACATTTGTTCCTGTAGCATGCCCACCCGTCCCGCGGGGAATATAAAAGCATGCGCTATAAAGCAGTTGGAAAACTGCTTTGGGCTTCGGTATCTTTATGCATTGCCTGCAGGGATAAATGTTAAAACATGCTCTGGGAAACGGCTGGAAAAGCAATTTTGGGCATCGGCATAATATAATGGAAGAAGCTGCCTGGGCGGTAACGGAAAGGAACTGCATATGATCGAAGTAACCAGACTAAACGACACAAAATTATTGATTAATTCTGACCAGATTGAATTTGTAGAAGAAACCCCCGATACGGTAATCTCATTCTTAACCGGTAAAAAAATAATTGTAAAAGAAAGTAGACAAGAGATACAAAATCTAGTAATATTATATAAGAAAAAAATATTAAGTGATTGTTTAACATTCCGCGGGCCATCGGAGTAAAATAGTACATAGCCTGCCTTTTTGAAGAGGTTTATGATCCGGTTATTCAAAAAGACGGGGCTTAGGCAAAACGGGCGGCAGGCAGAACACGGGGCGCATGGATGTTATACAAGAGAAAAAAATTATTGGTAGGTGAAAACAAGTGGATATATCAAGTTTGATAGGTACGATTGTCGGTATCGTAATGATGGTATTTGGTATTACATTCCAAAAAGATCCGATGGGTTTTAACTTTGGAATCTTGACAGAATCCTTTATCGACGTTCCTTCTCTTATTATTACGATCGGTGGTTCGGTATCGGGCGTAGTGGCTTGTAACAAGCTTAGTGATACGATCCGTTCACTGAAGGCATTTGCCCTGACGTTCAAAGAGCCAAAGGCGGATGCGGCAGAGGCGATCAGCAATATCATCAGCCTTTCGAATACGGCTAGAAAAGAAGGCCTGCTGGCGTTGGAAGAAGCGGCAAACAATATTGAAGACGAATTTTTGAAAAAAGGCATTATGCTCGTAGTCGACGGTACTGACCCGGAACTGGTGCGGGGTATTTTGGAAACGGATTTGACCTGCATCGAGACGCGGCATAAAACGGTTATCGGTTTCTATGAGAAGTGGGGGGCTCTGGGGCCTGCCTGGGGTATGATCGGTACGCTGATCGGTCTGGTAAACATGTTGAAAAACCTTACTGACGCGTCTACGATCGGGCCGAATATGGCGGTCGCGTTGTTAACGACATTTTATGGGTCCGTAATTGCCAACTGGCTGTGTGAACCTACGGCGTCTAAATTAAAAGTAAACAACGATCTGGAAATGATGGTAAAAGAAATTACCGTAGAGGGGCTGCTGTCGATCCAGGCAGGGGAAAACCCACGTGTAATTGAGGAAAAATTGAAATCCTTCCTGGCTCCGTCCGCCCGTGAAGACTTAAGCGGCGGCGGCAGAGGAGGAGCAGGCGAAGGTGGTGAAGCGTAATGGCAAGACAGAAACAGGAAGACCCGCCGAAAGGCTCGCCGGCCTGGATGGCTACGTTCAGTGACTTGATGAACCTGCTGCTTTGCTTCTTCGTGCTTTTGTTTTCCATGTCATCGGTCGATGAAGCAAAGTTTGAAGCGTTGATCGCATCTTTGCAGAGCCAGTATAGTATTTTAAAAGGCGGCGGCTCCGCGGTTGGGGACGGAAAGATGGTTTCCGCAGGGATTAACCAGATGCAAAAATACGACGTGTATTTTAATCCAAAGGCGACGACGTCCGGCGACGGCCCATCAGATTCTGAAGAGAAGGATATTGTACATACAAAGGCGGATTCGGAAGGGCGGCCAATTGAAGTGGGCGACGGCTATGTGGAAGACGGCGGCAACGAAAAAGGTTTTATAGATTCTGAAGAAATCAGCGAAGAGGACGCTAGGAAAGTTGCGGAGGCTGCGGAGTTAGAAGAGTCTGAGCGCATGGCGGATAAAGTAGAACGGCTGTTGAAAAAATATAATATACAAAATAGGGTAAATGTTAATTTTAACGGCCAGTATGTCCTGATGACATTAAACGGCGCGGTACTGTTTCAGTCAGGTTCCGCGGAGCTGGCGCAGGAATCTTATCCGCTGATGGATAAGCTTGGAATGATATTAAAAAAGTTTAATCAGAATATCATCGAGATTGAAGGGCATACAGATAATGTCCCGATTCATAACGGGCGTTTTGAAAACAATAATGTCTTGTCTATGTATCGCGCATTGTCCGTAGCGGATTATTTAAGGGGAAATACGAATTTGAAGCCTGGAAATATCAAGTCTTCTGGCAGAGGGGACTATGTGCCGATCGCGGATAATGGGACGCCCCAAGGCCGGGCGAAAAACCGGAGGGTTGAGATTAAGGTTTACAATTCATATAATTCAGATAATTAGTAAAGGATGGTAAGACTGATGAAAAAGAATTTAATGACAGTGCTGATAATGGCATTGGTAGTTGTAAATGTGGCATTGTCTGCAATTATTATGATTACGCTTGTTCCAGCGACAAAGCAGTCTAACGAGCTGATTACAAAAGTGTGCAGCGCGATTGATTTGGAGCTAGAAAGCGGAAAAGTATTTAATCCGAATACGATTCCGGTGGAACAGACCGATGTGATCTCACTTACAAATGGGGAGGCGATGACATTCAACTTGATGGATGACGCGCAGGGCAAATCCCATTATGTAGTGGCAAAGGTATCGATCACATTAAATAAGGAAGATTCTGATTATGCAGAAAAGTCGCCGTTGATTGCGGGCAGGGAAGAGCTGCTGCAAGAAATTATAACAAATACGTTCTTAAGATACGGCTACAACGAAGTCCGTACGACGGAAGGACAAGAAAAAGTGCGCAACGAAATGCTGGAGCAGATACAAGAATTGTTTGATTCTGATTTTATCATTGGTGTAAATATTTCAAACGCGAATTACCAGTAATCGGGCTGGAAGAATAAAAATAACAAATGACAGGTGGTGAGATTCATGGCTGATGTTCTGTCTCAAAATGAGATTGACGATCTGCTGAAAGCCTTGAGCAGTGGTGAGGTTGACGCGGAAGATATGAAGGATACAAAAGAAAAGCCGGTTAAAAATTACGACTTTGCAAGGCCTTCAAAATTTTCAAAAGAGCATCTGCGTACACTGGAAATTATTTTTGAGCATTATGGACGTCTGCTGTCTACCAATCTTCCAGTATATCTGCGAAAAAATATACAGGTTGAAGTAATGAACTCGGAGGCAGTTACTTATTCTGAATTTTCTAATTCACTTTCTAATCCAATGCTGCTTGGGGTCGTTAATTTTGCGCCGCTGAAAGGGAATATCCTGATGGAGATGGCTACAAACGTCGGGTATGCGTTTGTAGACCGGATGCTCGGTGGTACCGGGCTGCCGTTAGAAAAATCCAGGGAGTTTTCCGAAATTGAGCTGTTGATTATTGAAAGGCTTTTAACAGTCTGTGTAAATCTACTGCGGGAGCCGTGGAGAAATGTCGTGGAGCTAAATCCAAGGTTGGAGAGGATCGAAACAAATTCGCAGTTTGCTCAGATTATTTCTCCAAGTGAAATGATCGCGATTATAACGATTAATATAAAAATCGGCGATGCGGAAGGGCTTATGAATATGTGTCTTCCATATATTACATTGGATGACGTTATGGATAAGCTGAATACGAAGTACTGGTATTCCAGCCAGCAGGAAAAAGAAGAACAGTCTTATAGCGGTATGGTGGAAAGCCTTCTTGTAAAAGCGCCAATACCAGTAAAAGCGGTGTTAGGCCAGAGTACGTTTTCCATTAGTGATTTTGCGGGCTTGCAGGTCGGCGATATCATACGGTTGGATACAAAGGTAGAAGATGAGCTTGGGATTTATGTCGGGAGTATTAAGAAATTTACCGCGCTGCCAGGTGTGGCAGGCGACAATTACGCAGTCAGGGTAACATCAATTATCAGGGAGGAATAGGAAAGAATGGATGGAGTATTATCACAAGAAGAGATAAGCGCCCTTTTACAGAATGGTGATGCTGCCAATGCTCCTGCTATGGATCAGACAGATTCCGCAGCAAATGCTTCACAGATGACAGTGACGCCGGAAGAGTGCGACGCAATTGGAGAAATTGCAAATATCAGTATGGGTACGGCGGCAACCACATTGTCATCACTTGTAAATAATAAAGTGGAAATTTCAATTCCGGTAGTAGCCATGGCAAATTGGGATGATGTCGTTGCTCAGTATGAAAAACCATGTGTGTTTATAAGGATTGCGTATACCGTCGGTTTAGACGGCAGCAACCTTTTGGTTTTAAAAGAGCAAGATGTAAAAGTTATTACCGACTTGATGATGGGCGGGGACGGTACGAATACGGATGGCGAATTAGGGGAGCTCCATTTGAGCGCGATCAGTGAAGCAATGAACCAGATGATGGGTTCGGCTGCTACATCCTTATCGTCGATGCTGGACAAAGTAATTGATATCAGCCCGCCGGAAGCTAATTTGGTGGATATTACGGACAGCCTGGATGAAAAGGAGATAGAATCATTCCTTGCAGGGGATTTCGTAAAGATTTTGTTCCGGATGGAGATCGGGGACTTGGTGGATAGTGCGATCATGCAGTTATATCCGGTTTCTTTTGCAAAAGAAATGTGCGCGAGCATTACCCAGAATATGGAGCAGGATACGGCAAAGGTTTCCAATTCCGCACAGTCGTCGCCGCAGCCTGCGGCGCCTCAACCGGCAGAACCGGCGCAGCAACCGATGATGCAGCAGCCAATGATGCAGCAGCCGATGATGGAACCGACGCA
>CASUON010000121.1 GCA_949457475.1 uncultured Lachnospiraceae bacterium | reverse complement strand
TACGAACCAGACAGTTCCTTACTTTAATTTCTGTCTGGATGGCGTACTAGAGCGTGTTTGAAAAATCATTCCTGCCACCTGCACGCCCCAATTTGCGTGATATTTGTGCCAAATTCAGGTTACAAAACGCTAGGGTTTGCTCTAGCAAAAGAAAATGGATACGAAGGATAAAATATTTGTAAAAAAAGTCTAAATAGTTTTTGTGCACATTGATGAATTGGGAAAAACTGCTTGACGCAACAACCGTCATTATGTATACTAAAAATATAAGCAAACGGTTGCGCGAACAGATACATTGCTGATATTTTCAATTAGGCAGGTTTCGCCTAGATCACTTGGCAAGGGGACGTGCTGCTTTGTGGGAAATGTAAAAGACAAGATGCGACAAATTATGCAATTTGATGAAAAAGTGCTTGCCATCCTAAGAGATGTTTGCTATAATATCTACAAGTTCAATCGTAATACACCATATTTTGGTCGAAATGACGAATAGCATGGTTGAACGAAAAAATATTTATAGGGAGGAATATTTTATTATGAAGAGAAAAGTTTTGTCAATGATGTTGGTAGCAGCAATGGCGGCTTCTGCACTGGCTGGCTGTGGAGACTCCGGCGGGGATTCAAATTCTGGAAACAACTCTTCCGACAACAAAGGGGGGGATAATTCAGGTTCTGATACAAAGCAGGACGACGAAAAAGAAGGTGATGATAAAGGCGGTTCTTCGAATGGCAGCAAGAAACTGACCGTGTACGCATGGGACGGCAGCTTCAATATTCCTGCGATCCAGGCGGCTGCGGACGATTATAAGAAGAATGTAGACCCGGACTTTGAACTTGATATCGTAGAACAGTCGGGTTCCAAGGATGTTGAGCAGGCGATCACGCTGGCGGCTTCTGGCAACGACTACAGCACGCTGCCGGATATGGTGCTTTTCCAGGATCATTATATCCAAAGGTATGTAGCGGACTATCCAGATGCGTGGATTCCGGTAGGCGATGTGGATGTCGACTGGTCTGATTTCTCGGAAGAAAAACTTTCTTATTCAACGATAAACGATACGCATTATGGTGTACCGGTTGACGGCGGAACGGTAATTTGCGCATACAGAGTTGACCTTTTGGAACAGGCGGGCTATAAGATCGATGATATGAAGGGCATCTCTTGGGACGAATTTATCAAAATTGGACAGGATGTATATGATAAGACCGGAAAATACCTGGCTACCATCAACAGTGACGGAAATGACTTTATTTATATGATGCTCCAGGCAGAAGGCGTGTCCCAGTTTAAAGACGGCAAGCCTTATATTACCGAAAATGAAAAGCTTGTAAAAGTATGTGAGCTGATCGTGGAAATGGCGCAAAAGAACGTCCTTTACTTTGCAAACAGCTGGGATGATTATACAAACCAGGTAATTGTCGGCGATATGGTTGCAGGCGTTATGAACGGCAACTGGATTATCCCTACGATCCAAAAAGTCAAAGAAAACAGCGGAAAATGGGAAATTACTTCTATGCCAACGATTGACGGCGGTGGAAAAGAAGGGTATGCGTCAAACGGCGGATCTTCCCTCTATATTACATCTAACTGCCAAAACGCGGATCTGGCGAAAGACTTCTTGGCGAAGACATTCGGCGGAAGCACAGAGACGTATGACAATGCGCTGAAAAATGGCGGCGTTGTTACAACCTGTATTTCAGCAGGACAATCTAAAGTGTACAAAGAAGGCGTAGAATACTTCAACAATACACCGATCTACGAGCAGATTGCTGAAATGGGCTCCCATGTACCGGTTATCGAACAGAGCGATTTCCATTATACATGCCGTGAAATGCTTGGCGCTGCAATTATCAATGCGCAAAACGGCGCGGATTTAATGGATGAGCTGAAGAAAGCGGAAGAACAGCTTACTTTCAGTATGGAAGGTTAAGCGTGTTGCGCAACGATGTTTGATATAGTTTTCCTATGACTGTATATGTTTTGGAATAAATAAACGGGGAATCGGTTTTCTGACTCCCCGTTTATTAGGAAAAGGAGGGGTAAAGTTGGGTAATAAAACGAAAAAAAGCGGGCTGCTTGCCAAACAGGAGCGGGCTGGATGGTTTTTCCTGGCGCCTGCTACGATATTGATCGCCATCATGAGTTTCTATCCAATTATCCAGGCGGTGATTACATCATTAAAGACGGGTTCCAGCGCGAATATGAGGTGGGCGGAGCCGGTAATTAATAACTATCTAAGGATGTTCAAAGATGCGATCTTCATGCGTTCGGTTGTCAACACTTTTGTTTATCTGCTGATCCAGGTGCCGATCATGCTGGTTCTGGCGATCCTGCTTGCGCAGCTTTTAAACAATAAGGATTTAAAATTTAAAGGATTTTTCCGTACCTGCGTATTTCTTCCATGCGCAACTTCCCTGGTATCCTATGCTTTGATTTTTAAATCTTTATTTGCAACAGAAGGGCTTGTAAATACCGTCCTTATGAAACTTGGTATCTTATCTACGAATTATAATTTCCTTGGAAATCCATTTTCTGCAAAAGTTGTTATTATTATAGCCTTGATCTGGAGGTGGACGGGATACAATATGGTATTCTTCCTCGCCGGGTTGCAGGGAATTGAATATTCTGTCTATGAAGCGGCAAAAATTGACGGCGCAAGCGGTTGGCGGACGTTTTGGAGTATTACTGTCCCACTGCTTCGGCCTACGATCGTTATGACGATGATTATGTCTATAAACGGTACGCTGCAGCTGTTTGACGAATCTGTGAACCTGACAAACGGCGGGCCGGCAAATTCAACGATTACAATGTCGCATTTTATTTACAATAACTCCTTTGGTACGGGCGTTGCGAACTTTGGGTATGCGTCGGCAATGGCGTTCTTTATCTTTATTCTGGTAGCGGTGCTTTCCGCAATCAATATGAAAGTAGGTGATAAGCGTGACTGAGAAGAAAAATGTATCACAAATCCAGCGCAGGTTGATTCCGTCCTATATTTTTCTTGTGATCGTATCGTTGATATCGGTCTTTCCATTTTATTGGATGATATCGGCGGCCACCAATACATCGACCGATGTGGCAAAGGGCAAAATTACAATTGGCGCCCATGCGGTTGAGAATTTTAAGACGCTGCTCAGCCAGCAGGATCTTTGGGGGTCGATGGCAAATTCGTTTAAGTATGCGATCGTACAGACGGTCATTGCGTTATTCATCTGCTCCCTTGCAGGGTTTGGTTTCGAATTGTACCATGATAAATACAAAGATAAGCTGTTTTCCATCCTATTGCTTGCAATGATGGTTCCTGGCGTGGCTACGATGATCCCATTGTTTAGGGTCGTTTCCAAGCTGAAATTGTTAAATACGGTTTGGGGATTTATTCTTCCTTCGATATCGACGCCGTTTTTGATTATGATGTTCCGCCAGAATTCTAGGAGTTTTCCGGTGGACATACTAGAAGCGGCACGTATGGACGGCGTTTCTGAAATTGGGATATTCTTTAAAATGTACCTGCCTGTTATGAAAGCTACGTATGCGGCAGCGGGCGTTATTACATTTATGAATGCATGGAACGCATATTTGTGGCCAAAGGTTGTTATGACTACGAATTCAGCGCAGACGATGCCGATGCTGATTGCAAACTTGGCGTCCGGCTACACCATTGACTACGGTTCGTTGATGATGGGCGTATTGTTCTGTTCCGTCCCTACGATGATCGTATTCTTCGTATTGCAGAAACAGTTTGCAGAAGGTATTACTGGCGCTGTGAAATAATCTGGAATTCCATATCGCAGATAAGTCCGGATAAATACGGACAAATCTGGATATAATGGGAATCTGCCTGTATTTTTGGCAATGCAGGCAGGTTCCTTTTTGCTTTTTGAGTTGTATAATTGTTTCTTAAGAATTGCAGATATGTTTACTATTTACAAATGTGAAAAAAATTGGTAGTGTATATATTAGGAGTAGGAGGTATTTGGGAATGATAGGAAATCAGTTGCTTCATGGGGGCGATTATAATCCGGAGCAGTGGCTGGAACATCCGGAAATTCTGGAGGAAGATATCGCATGGATGAAACAGGCGGGCATAAACTGCGTAACGCTTGGGGTGTTCTCCTGGTCGATGCTGGAACCGGAAGAAGGGGTCTATGATTTCGGGTGGCTGGAAGAGCGGATTAACCAGCTGTATGAAAATGGAATCCGGGTGGTCCTTGCGACGCCGTCTGGCGCTATGCCTCATTGGATGACCGCAAAATATCCGGAAGTTATGCAGGTGCAGGCAGACGGGAAACGCAACTTGCCGGGCCGCAGGCATAATTTCTGCTATACATCCCCGGTATACCGCACGAAAGTAAGGGAGATGGACTTGGAGCTGTCAAAGCGTTTCGGGCGGCATAAGGCAGTGCTGTTGTGGCATATATCCAACGAGCTGGGCGGCAATTTCTCGGACGGCGCCTGCTACTGCGAACAGTGCCAGCAGGCGTTCCGTGGCTGGCTGAAGCAAAAGTACAAGACGCTGGACGCGCTCAACCATGCATGGTGGAACCGCTTTTGGAGCCATGTATATACGGACTGGGGGCAGGTACACGCGCCAGCGCCGCATGGGGAGGGCGTTGTGCATGGGCTGAACTTGGATTGGCGGCGCTTTGTATCCGACCAGATGGCAGATTTTTGCCAGGCGGAGGCCGAGGCGTTGCGGACGTATGCAACGCTGCCTGTGACGACAAATTTTATGGAGTTTTTCAAGCCGTTGGATTACCATCGGCTGCATAAATGCCTAGATGTCGTTTCCTGGGATAACTATCCGGACTGGCATAAAAACCGCGACGAAGTGCCTGTGGCGGTGCGTTCTGCAGCGGGCCACAGCCTGATGCGCAGCCTGAAAAAGCAGCCGTTTTTGCTGATGGAAAGCACGCCGTCAAGCGTAAACTGGCGTCCACAAAATCCGCTCAAGCGTCCGGGGATGCATATGCTGTCCAGCATGCAGGCTATAGCCCATGGCTCGGATTCCGTGCAGTATTTCCAGTGGCGCAAGGGGCGCGGCGGGTTTGAAAAATTTCACGGGGCGGTCATAGACCATAAAAACGGTGCCGGTACGAGGACATTTCGGGATGTTATGCAAGTCGGCGACCGCCTGCCCGCGATCGAACCTTGGGTAAAAGATACGCAAAATCGCCCGAAAGCCGCGTTTATTTTTGACTGGGAAAACTGGTGGGCGTTGGAAGACGCCGCGGGCCCGAACCATGAGCTGGATTATGTGGAGGAAGTGCTGCGCCATTACCAGGCCTTTTGGGAGCAGGGCATTGATGTGGACTTTATTTCCATGGAGGAGCGGCTGGACGGGTACGCGCTTGTATGCGCGCCGTATAATTATCTGTACCGTGCAGGCTATGCGGACAGGGTACGGGCTTTTGTGCAAAACGGCGGTTGCTACGTGACTACTTGTTTTAGCGGCGTCGTAGACGATACGGATTTATGTTTTACTGGGCACCACCCGCTGGAAGATGTGCTCGGTGTCATACCGGAAGAAGAAGACGTCCCAGGGGACGGCTTTGCGAATAGCTTTGTATTTGACGGTGTGAGCTACCCGGTCGGGCGCCTTAGGGAAATCTGCCATGTAAAAGCGCCTGCAAAGCCGCTTGCCGTCTACAGCCAGGATTTCTACGCCGGCTGCCCGGTAGTCGTACAGAACAGATACGGGGCTGGCGTAAGCTATTACCTTGCCGCCGATACGGGCATCGAATTTCTGCGCAGCTTTTATAGCGGCGTCTGGAAAAAAACCGGGCTTTGCAATCCGTTTGGCCTCCGCCTGCCATACGGGGTAACGACGGCGGTAAGGAACGGGAAGCAGGACGTCGTATTCGCTATGAATTTTTCCCATGATCCGGCGTACCTAGACGGCATCGGGAACTGGCAGGATGTGGATACCATGGAGCTGTATGAGGGGGCGGTGCAGCTGGACGGGCTTTCCTGCAAAATATTGATAAAACAGCCGTAAGATACGTGAAAAAAGAATAAAAAAAGAATAAAAGAAAATACAAGAAAACAGAATAGTTAAAGCATGTATGGAAGTAGCGTTAAAAGCAAAAGAAAACAGTGTAAGAGTACGTAAAAAACGGCCATAAGTAATATGGAAAAAATTTATATTTGGAAAATACGTAGCAAACAGTGTAAAGAGTACGTAAAAAACGGCTATAAGCAGCATGGGAAAATATTGGAAAGATACGTAGGAAACAGTCGAAAAGGATGTGAAAAATACTCGTAAGACACTCATAAAACACTCGTAAGACACTCATTAAATATGCATAAGATTTATAGCGGGGTGGTAAATGAAATGCCGGAACAAGAAGCTAAAATATATACAATCGCAGATATTGCGAAAGAACTCGGTGTAAGCAAGACGACGGTATCCCGGGCGCTGTCAGGTAAAGGCCGCATCGGGGCGGAGACCGCGCAGCGGGTACAGGAATTTGTCAGGGAGCATAATTATTCTCCCAATGTAGTTGCGAAAGGGCTTGCCCAAAGTAAAACATATAATTTGGGCATTGCGCTTCCGTTTGATTGTGTAGACCTTTCTTTTTTTAAAGAATGTATGATTGGAATCTGCGAAACTGCATGCCGCTATAGTTACGACTGTATTGTTTCGATCCAGTGGGAAGGCGGGCTATCGCAGATTGAACGGCTTGTGATGGACCGCAAGGTGGATGGAATGATTGTAACCCGTTCTGTGATTGATTCCCAGGTCGTGCGTTTTTTAAAAGAGCGCCAGATGCCGTTCGTCGTAATCGGGCCTTCGGACGACTGGGAAGTTGTTTCCGTCGACAACCCGAACCAGGAAGCAAGTATGGAGCTGACCAGCCTGCTTTTAATGAAAGGGTTGCGCAAGCTTGCGCTGATTGGCGGCAACAATATGCATTATGTGACGGAAAGCAGGAAACAGGGGTTTTTGGATGCGCATATGGAGCAGGGGGTATTGGCCGACCGTTCTGTAATCTATACAGATATCGACGACTACCGCAAGATCGCCCGGGTCGTAGGCCAGGGGGTGGCGGCCCAGGTAGACTGCTTTGTCTGTATGGATGAGCTGACTTGCATGTCCGTGCTTGGATGCCTGCATGAAATGGGGATCAGGGTGCCCGCGGACGTCAAGCTGGTGAGCATGTACGACAGCCACCGGATGGAATTTAACACGCCGCCGGTAACCAGCCTGCGCTTTGATACATATGGGCTTGGAAAAAACGCCTGTATGGAAATGCTAAAGATGCTTGGGGAAAATGTGGAAGATGAACAGCTGGCGCTTAGTTACCAGTTAATCCTGCGGGAATCTACGAAAACTACTTGACAAAACGGGGAAAGGCTGCTATCCTAAAAAAAGAACAACCGATTGCGCAACGAATACCTGGACGCCTAGAAGCAGTATCGAAGCAGTACCATAAAACGTAAACATTAACATTAACCGTAAACATTAACGTTAACGTTAACATTGACATAGAAATAGAATCAAATTGCGTTTTGACGGTAGCTTGCGATAGGGATTGCCCATGGGCTGTCCAGGATTCAGAAAGGAAAAGGTAAAGGGGAAGTGGCAATGGACCAGTTTATTGTTAATATTATCCACCGCCCGGAAATGGTTCCGGAATATGCGGAAAAAGTAACCGGGCAGGGAAAGACGGAAGACATCGGAAGAAAAGCGCTGCTGACAGAATCGCTGGATATTTTCAAGACGCAGCAAGAATGCGCGCATAAGAACGGTTTGAAGACGACGATCGAAATGACGTACGCAAGCTTGTTCAACGACGAAGCCGTTGCAATTGCAAAAGAACACCATGAGACGTACGGGGATGAGATCGGCCTGACACTGCTTGGGCTTCCGTGCAAGGAGTTCCGGGAAAAATACCATACAAAAGATTTTTGCATCTGGATGTTTTCGATGGAAGATAAAAAGTCGATCGTCAACGACGTATTCGAAAAGTTTTATGGCCGGTTTGGGTTTTATCCGCAGTCAACCGGCTCTTATTATATGGATGCCGAGCTGATCAATTATATAAAAGAAACGTACCCTTCGGTAAAGTGCGCGGTGGCGACCTGCTGGGAGGAAGGCCCGAAGGCATACCATACGTGCAACAATTCCTGGTATACATTTATGGACGGCGGCCCGTGGGCGCCATGGATTCCGTCCAAGCAAAATACCCATGCGCCTGCAGCGAATGAAGAAGAAGACAGCGGGATTGTGGCGATTCCGCACCTTTCGCGCGACCTGATCGCCTGTTATGATGGGAATGGGTCGAACTTTGGCACACACCCGCAGAATGTGCTGCGCGGCATGATCTATGACAGCAAGACGTGGGACTACCCTTATCTATACAACCTGATTGACCAATACCGCTACCTGGCAAAATTTAATAACGGCTACGCCTATAATATGATGTTCGTAGGCCCGGGCTGGATGAACAAGATGGGCCGCTGGGAGGCGCCGTATGAGCTGCTGTTAAAATCTTATGAGGACGGCTGCGCCTATTATGGCAAACTGAAAAAAGAAGGCAAGCTGATAGATATGACGATGTCTGAATTTGCCGACTACTACCGGGGGAAGAAATCCTATACCGAACCTGAGTGCGCGCTTTGGAGGGATATTTTATACGGTTCCAAGAAACAGCTGTTTTGGTACTGCGACCCGTATATGCGCGCCTGCGTCAATATGGACCAGGGCGGCGCGATCGTAGATTTGCGGCCGTATGTGTCAAAACTGGAATGGAAAGTTGGCATTGGGACAGACCATATCCAAGACGCCTCCTACCCGTTCTTGATCCAGGAAAAATACCGTGCGGGCTATTTTACGCATTATGCTGGCGAAGGTACGGTGCGAAGCGCCAAGCTGACATACCAAGGCGAAGAAGTTGACTTGTGCTTATGCCCGACCCACGCGCAGTTTTCGCAGGAGGGCAATACGCGCATCTTGACGCTGGACCCGGTGGAACTTGCGTTTACCGGGCTGGATGTGAAATTGCAGACACGCGTCTTTTTTGAAGAAGGCGCTTCGAATATCCGGATGGAACGCAGCATTTTGGAGATGAGCGACCCGCACGCCGTGCTCGAATTAAATGAATATATGGTAGCGTGCTACGGCACTACGGAATATACGCAGGATATGTCCGGGATTACGTTGTATGCGGAAAAAGACGGCGGCAAGACGGAGCTTTCCTATGAATACAAGTGCCGCGAGGAGTATGTAAAAGGCGCGGAGTGCGTGGCGGCCGTTATCCCGCAGATTGAGACAAAAGTTGCGCTTACATGCAGCGACAAGGGCGCGGTTGGATATTTCAAAGAAGGCTATGCATTTTCACCAATGTTCACGTTAGGTTATCAGGCACAGATTACGGATAAGGAGGTAGTATCGACATGGCTCAGCTTGGAAAAGGCAAATTAAATTACAGGTGTCCGTCCTGTTTTTTCAGGGATTTGGATATCGATATGTTTTATGATAAGGATACGGAGCAATACCACTGCATCCGCTGCCAGTACGTAGCGACTGAACAGGAAATTTTGGATATGAACGAGCAGATACGTACCCGCTATAAATATATGGACCGCAGGATTACGGAGTTTGAGGATTTTAGTTTTTAATTTAATGAAGATTATCTAAAAAAGCTTATAAAAGCTTATAAAGGCTTTGTTATAAAGGCCTTATGTGGAAAATCCGCATAGAATGGCAGCGCTGGCGTTCTATGCGGATTTTCATATGTTGCCAGGTGCTGGCCGGGCAAGCGTAAGCATTCATTATGCGCAGGCAGAATGCAGCCAGCAAGCATAAGCATTCACTATACGTAGGCAGAATGCAGCCAGCAAGCATAAGCATTCACTATGCGCAGGCAG
>CASUON010000120.1 GCA_949457475.1 uncultured Lachnospiraceae bacterium | reverse complement strand
CCGCTTAAGTTTTCACGGATACGGTCAAACGTAACGATCGTATCGTTGATCGAGTAGCCCAAAATCGTAAGCATAACCGCGATAAACGTAGAGCCTACCGAAATCCTTACAAGCGCGTAACAGGTGATTACGACCAAAATATCATGGATCAGGGCGATAACGGCGCTGGACGCGTACCGGATATCGCTAAACCGGAACCAGATATAGATCAGCATCAAAATCACCGCGATCACAACCGCCCAAACGGCATCCGACGTCATCTCCTTGCTGATCGTCTGGCTGACGTTCTGGTAGGAAATGCTTTTTTCATCTACGGAATACTGATCGGTAAATACCTGCGCGAGCGTCTCACGCTCCTCCAGCTCTAGACTGCGTGTTTTAAATATAACTTGCGTAGTGCCGGCCACTTTTTGCACCTGTACTTCCGAACTGTTTAACGCCTCGCTGACTTTCGGCACTACTTCCGAATCCAGTTCCGCAAGCTCATAGTTTTTGCCCATATCGACCGTCGTAGACGTACCGCCGACAAACTCCAGGCTGTAGTTAAACGCGCCCTTTCCGCTTGCGGCGTTTACGCCTTCCCCGACAAATCCCGCCGCGACCGCAATCACAGAGATGATAAAAAAGATGCGGCGTTTGGAAATAAAATCAACCACTTTCATCTCTTTGGCTACGCCGTAATATTTTACATCTTTAAACCCAATCGCATGGATGGCGTACATCGCATACCGTGTCACAACCAAAGCGGTAAACATAGATAAAATAATACCGATCGCCAGCGTATACGCGAAGCCTTTCACCGTACCGGAGCCTTTGATCGCAAGCACCGCGGCCGCGATCAGAGTCGTTACATTTCCGTCGATAATCGCCGACAACGCCTTCTGAAACCCGGTTTTGATCGCCGTAGCCGTAGATTTGCCAAGCGCCAGCTCTTCTTTGATGCGGGCGTTGATAACCACGTTCGCGTCCACAGCCATACCGATGCCTAAGATAATCCCGGCAATGCCCGGCAGCGTTAACGTAATGTCAAACAGGTAGATTACGGCTACGACCCCCGTCGAGTAAATTAACAGGCCAAGCGTCGTAGCGACACCGGCAATCCGATAAAATGCAATTACAAACAAAATAATCAAAACAAGCCCAATCGCCGCGGCTGTCAGCGCGGTAGAGATCGCCTCTTCGCCTAAGGACGCGCCTACGACCTGCGACGTCAGCTCTTCCAGTTCCAACGACAGCGAACCGATACGTATCTGGGACGCCAGCGTGCTCGCCTCCTGGAAAGAAGCCATCCCTTTGATAATCGCCTTGCCATCCGTAATTTTTGCTTCTACCGACGGCGCGCTGATTGTTTCCCCATCGTATACAATGGAAATTACCTGTCCTAGATACTTCTGCGTCAAATCCGCAAAGACTTTCGTCGCCTCATCGGTAAACGCCAGTTCTACAACCGACTGGTTGGCGCCGTTCTCCGAAATCGTCGCCGGCTGCGCATCCGCCACATCGTCGCCAGTCAGCACAGTCTCATTATTCGGGTCGCGAAATTCCAAAGAACCCGGGGTGCCCAAATCTTCCAATATCTCATTCGCGTCAGTAACGCCTGGGATTTCTACCGTAATCCGGTCGTCGCCTTCGCGGTATACCGACGCCTCGGTACTATAGCTTTCCACACGCTTTTGTAGCTTGTAGACAGTGTCGCTGATCTCTTCCGCTGTTGCATCTGAATCTACGATCTGGTACGTAATGCTGACGCCGCCCGCCAAGTCAAGCCCTAGGATAATATTCTGGTTTTCGCCCCGCCCTGTCGACGACAGGATAATCGAAGCATAATATCCAAGGCAAAGGATACATACCAGAATCACAGATATAATTGCGATGCCTTTTCCTTTTTTCATTCTTCTCTTCCTTCCTTTTATCGTTTCCTTCCGCCTCCTGGCGCAGGAGCAGACACCCATATACTTCTCCCGCGCCAGGGCAGCTTGTTCTTTACAAAACGCCCGATTTTACGCCTGCTGTCTGGCGCGCGGACGATTACTGCTCCTGCGCCAGGACGGCTTGTTTCCTTACAAGACGCTTATTTTTACGCCTGCTGTCTGGCGCGCGGACGATTACTGCTCCTGCGCCAAAGCTGCTTTTATCATAATCGCACATTCTACCCTCTTTTTTTGCAGCGCGCAGCCGATATCGTACGCATCCTGGATATTGCCATGGAAGTGGTAGGAGTTTGCCGCGCAGCCCCCGCTGCAATAAAACCGCGCAAAACAGTCCCGGCATTTTTTCTTGGCATAGACGTTGCAGCCCTGGAATTCAGCCTTCAGCTTTTCATTTTTCACGCCGTCAAATACGTTCCCCATCAAGAAGCCGTCGTCCCCGACAAACTGATGGCATGGATACAAATCTCCCCAAGGCGTAACGGCTAGGTATTCCGTACCGCTGCCGCAGCCGGAAAGCCGTTTTACCACGCACGGCCCGCCTTCTAAATCGATCATAAAATGAAAGAACTGGAAACCGCGCCCTTCCCGTGTCCTGCGTATCATCTCCTGCGCAAGCTTATCATATTCGTCAAACAGCTGCGGCAAATCTTCTTCCCGGATCGCGTAGCTGTCCGTCTCCTGCGCAACGACCGGTTCTACGGAAATCTGGCGAAATCCCAAGTCTGCCAGATGCAGCACATCTTTGGAAAAATCCAGGTTGTGGTGTGTAAAAGTCCCCCGGACATAATAATTTTCCTGATTCCGGCTGTCCGCAAACTTCTGAAATTTCGGGACAATCACATCATAGCTGCCCGCCCCGTTTGGAAACGGGCGCATATGGTCGTTGACCTCTTTGCGGCCATCTATGCTTAACACGACGTTCGCCATCTCCCGGTTGGCAAAATCCATAATTTCCTGGTTGAGCAACACGCCGTTCGTCGTCAGCGTAAAACGGAATTTTTTCGGATGGAGCTTCTCTTGTTCACGCCCATACGCTACCAGTTCCTTTACCACTTCAAAATTCAGCGTCGGCTCCCCGCCGAAAAAATCCACTTCCAGATTTCTCCGGTTTCCGGACTGGGCGATCAGAAAATCCAGCGCCGCCTTGCCGGTCTCTACAGACATCAGCTCCCGTTTCCCATGATACTCGCCTTCCTGCGCAAAACAGTAGCGGCAGGACAAATTGCAGTCATGGGCGATATGCAAACATAACGCCTTTACGACCGTCTCGCGCCCTTTCCAATCTCCGACCACATCTTCATATTCGTCCGGTGTAAACAATTCCCCCGCCTCTTTTAGCTGCGTAATTTCCGCGATCGCTTCTTTGATCTCCTCTGGCGTATACTTTTCCCGCAAGCGGTCGACAATCCCGTCCGCAGGCACTTCTTCATACAACAAAGCCACATCATAGGCAATATCATCCACTACGTGGACGGCGCCGCTGTTTACATCCAAAACGATATTATAGCCGTTGTTTTTGTACTGATGGACCAACTAGAAATCCCCCTTTTATAACTGGTATATATTAAACGCACAAATGACCGCACGCTTTGCGAACGGTCGTTTTTATGCTGACTTCATTCAATTCCCTGCTCTTATTTGCACTGTTCGCAAGTCTGGTTGCCAACGGTGCAAGACGTCTTGCATGCAGACTGGCAAGATGTCTGGCATTCCCCGCATCCGCCTTTTTTTACTGTATGCTGCAGTTTTTTCGTATTTAAAGTCTTGATATGCTTCATGATTGTTCTCCTTTTGCTTTCTTATTTTGTTTCCTTGTTCCCTGTTTGCGCACCGGCCCCGCCTGTGCGTCTGTTTCTATAAAATAGGATCGTTTTTATAAAATGCAGTAGTAGTATAACATATAATTTCCTATAAGAAAAGTATTTTTTTTATGCAATGTAAATTTCCGGCTACAGTCCGTTGCTTTTCATGGGGTGGGGATATACAGAATATACATAAAAAGAAAAATAATAGGTTGTTATCCGGCAGTTAAATTCTGGAACAGTTTTTCAGTTTCGTGCTACCCGGACGCTGGAACCAGGCCCAAGCTGGCTATCATAAAATTTAAATGCCCCAACACACCCATTTGCCTGTCTTTTCCCTAGAAGTCCTAGAGCGGAACATCAGGGCGGGCCTGCTGCCTGGTTCCGGCGTCCGGGATATAAAAATATACACGGTTTATTGGATAACGACCTATTAGTTCTCATTTTTAAGGGATATCCCCACCCCGTGAAAAGCAACTACAGTTCAGCCTTCGATTCACTGTAACAATTTCCGTTACAAATAAACCCAAAGCGAAACTATAACAAAGTTCCGATTGGAACTATAGAATCATTTACACAAAAAGTCATAAATCCGGATTTCCAACATAAAATAAGTTAGGACAACGTTCCAAAGGAGGAAATGGATTTATGGATAACACACAAATGCCCAAAAACAGCGTAATGCCGATCCTAGTCGACCTCGTGGCAATGTACTTAATCACCGGTATTTTACTGGTCCTGCTGGCAATGCTTTTAGGCCGCGTAGATATGAGCGACGCAGCGGTCAGTATCGGCATTATCGTCACCTATATCTTATCCTGCATCGTAGGTGGATTTTTGATTGGCAAAAAAAAGAAAAAGAAGAAATACTTATGGGGGCTGTGCGTCGGCGTTTTTTACTTTCTCGTGCTGTTCTTAGGCAACCTGGTCGTAAACCGCGGGCTTGACGGCCAGCTGGTACATATGCTCACAACCGCTGTTTTATGCGTCCTGTCCGGTATGGCAGGCGGAATGATTAGCTGAATTTGCGCACAATCGCAGCTACTGCAAATTTGCTTTACTTTATTTCCATCGATTGCGCCGCAAATAACGGATACTGTGCACATGGCCTCGTCCGCTCCGGAAAGGGCTTTTCACTATTTCATCAGCTTCATCTGAAAGTGCAAAAGCCCATGATCCGGTTTTTCATTTTGGACGGCAGGCTGGAAACCCAGTTTTTCCGCCACCCGTAGCGACGCCAGGTTATCCGGATGGATAAAGCAATGCAGCGTATCAAACCCAAGCTCCTGCGCGGCATACGCGATCACCGCCTGACAGACTTCCGTCGCGTACCCCTTCCCCTGGTCATTGGCGCCGATTACATACCCTAGTTCCGGCCAAACCGCATCCCCCATATCCCTATGCTCGATCCCGGCACGCCCCAACAATCGGCCTGTTTCCCGTTCCCTTATAATCCACATCCCATACCCATAATAATAATACATGCAGTCGATATAGCTTCTAATATATTCGGCCTCCTGTTCCCATTCATACAAAGGCTCCATATAGTTGGTAATCCCGTCCCCTTGATATAGTTCATACAGCTCCGCCAAGTCCGAAGGCGTAATTTCCCTTACATAAGTCCGTTTTGTATACAAAATATTCCATGGCAGCTTGTTTTTTCGTTTCTGAATCCGGTCGAAAAATTGTATCCCGATCTCTTCAAACCCCTGCACAATAAAATCCGCCGCCAGACACCCCGGCGCCCCAGGCCTCTCATAATATACCAGCGCCATCCCTGACGCAGCCTGTTTCATATATTCCAAAAGCGCTACGTCCTCGGTCACCAGCAGCGCTTCTTCTTGCCGCACATGCGCCCGCTGTAGCTGCCCGCACAGCCGCCGGTAATTCAGCGCCGCTATTCCTTCCATTTTCTCATATGAACGCCGCCCCAGCCCGTGTGGCGTTTCCATATCCATTTGTCGGGCCGGAGTTTTTGCTATGTATTCCCCCGGCGTTTCTGCCTGTATTTTTTCCAAGATCAACTTTGTTACCGGATATTCTTCGAACTCCCTATCCAGCCTGTCTGCAGACGCACCCTGCACATCCCATACGATCGCATGTAACGTTAACTGCATAAATATAGTTACTTTTTGCCCGCATTCCGCACTACTGCATGTTCCATCAAATAATCTGTCCATAAGCTATAATACTGCGCATACATATGTACATCGTCAAATGTATATTCCGCTTTCAAGTTGCCCTTTTTATCCGTAAGCTGCGCGCTTACATCCAAATAAAAAATATGCTTCCCATCCGCAAACTGGGAAATAGCTACGTTTTTATCATTGATATTTACATTATTAAACACCGGGTCGGACGCCGACTTACTCTGGCTTACAGGAAGGATGCCCTGAATATAAATAACCGCATCCGGCTGCCATTTGCGAAATTTGCTTAGCACACGTCCGTACGCCTTTTGAAACGTGCCCGTATTCCCAGTGCCAAGCTCGTTGATTCCGATCATAAAATAAATCTTTTTATACTTATGATGCTTCATCATATAGGTAACGCTTACCTGTTTGCCATCAGATGGATTTGTAATAAATTCGTCGTCCAAAAGCCCATATACATTCAAGCCCGTCTTAGCAAAAAAAGTAGCATTGTCCAAACCCGAATAATCCTGCATCCCTTCTGTCCGGGAATCGCCAATAAATACCGCGTCGTCAAAATAGCTTTTATCTACTTTTTCATACGCATACTCTGTCGTCAAAGCTTTCATGCCCGGGTCTACATAATATGGGGAATCCACCTGTTGCTTTTCATATGTCTTATATTTGGTGACCCCTGCTTTTTCCGTCGCTTGGCCGTCTGGTTTGCCGTTTCCTGCTCCGCCGGACGTATTCCCATCTGTCTTTTCGTTTCCTGCTCCGCCGGACGTATTCCCATCTGTCTTTCCATTTCCTGTCCCGCCGGACGTATTCCCGTCTGCCTGGCCATTTCCTGTCCCGCCAGACGTATTCCCATCTGCCTGGCCATTTCCTGTCCCGCCAGACGTATTCCCCTGGCCATTTCCTGTCCCGCCAGACGTATTCCCGTCTGCTTTTCCGTTGCCGGCTCCATTAGGCGACTGGCCTTCTGTTGGACTGTTTCCTGCTCCACCAGACGTATTCCCGTCTACTTTTCCATTTCCTGTCCCGCTGGCCGCTTGGCCGGTTTGACCATCTTCCGTTTGATTTCCATCTGTCTGCCAACCGTTGCCCTGTGTATGTTTGATTTGTTTTCCCGTATCCGGATCCACCATAGAGTCGGATGGAATAACCCCAAAGGTATCTTCATCATCTATATGATCCCAATCGTCCAGGATAGAATCCCCCCCTTTTGCCTCCGGATCAAGCAACGCAGTAAAAATAGGGTTTTTCACAAAATCTTTTTGCAGGGCGCCAGCAGCTTTTCCTTCCGCAACTGTATATACCGTCACGCCTGCCCACCCGGCAATTAATAAAAACAGCAACGGGCATTTTAAAAAACTTCTCCAAAATTTCCTCATAGTTCCACTCTCATTTTTCTAAAATATAAAATATAAAAACGGGTTGTTTACGCCATTGGCAAGCTGGTATACGCTGCACCAAAACACAACCAGCGCGAGCACCACAACTACCAGCCCGCCCCGTATATGATGGTATACCCATTCCGGCAGCCTGGTTGAAAAAAAGGCACAGGCCAAAAACAGCCTTCCATATTCTTGTATATACCGTATCAGCTGTTCTGTCTTTACTAATACCGGCGCCGGATGAACGCCCACCAGCTGTTGTAAATAAATCCATAGCTGCTGCAAATCTGTGATATAAAAGACCATCCAGGTAATCGGGATTATCGTCCAGATATAAAGATGCCCAATCAGCCTGCTTTTTTCCAAAAACCTTCCATATATAAATTTTTCCAGCATCAAAAGGACAAAAAAGGATAGGCCCCAGATAACAAAATTCCAACTAGCCCCGTGCCATAGCCCGGTCAGCGCCCACACAATAAATGTATTCCTTAGCATCCGCAATCGTCCCGTCCGGTTGCCGCCCAATGGAATATACACATATTCGCGAAAAAACCGGCCCAATGTCATATGCCATTTCCTCCAGAACCCGGTGACGGTCTTTACCATATAAGGGCTGTCGAAATTTTTTGGAATCCGAAACCCCATCATATGCCCAAGGCCGATCGCCATTAAAGAATATCCCCAGAAGTCAAAATAAATCTGGAACGAAAAAGCAATCGCTCCCATCCAGGCAACCGGCGTAGAAAGGTTGGCGAAACCAATCCCTTGTACCTGGTTCCAAAAAATAGATATCCTGTTGGACAGCAATACTTTTGAACCCAGCCCAAAGCAAAAATATTCCAGCCCAGTCTCCACCTCTTTTAAAGATACGCTACGCCTTTGCAGCTGCTGTGCGACTTCTGGGTACTGTACAATCGGCCCGGCAATCAGCTGAGGAAACATGCATACATATGTCGCAAATTCCAGCAACGTCCCTGTATATTTCATTTTTCCCCGGTAAATATCCGCAACATACGATGCAATCTGGAACGTATAAAAGCTGATCCCCAGCGGCAGCGTTAAATGCAGCATTGGCACCGTTTCCCGGTGGAGGACCAGATTTATATTTTGTGCAAAAAAATCAAAATATTTAAATAGAAATAATATTCCAAAATCTATGGCCATTGCTGCAACAAGCATTCGTTTCCGCTGGTTCTCTTCATTTTTGCGCGCCATGCGTACACAAAACATAAAGTTGATCCAGATTGTAAACAGCATTAAAAAAATATATACCGGTTCGCCAACAGCATAAAAAATAATGCTTCCCAAAAACAAAATCACGTTCCGATATGATTTTGGCGTCAAAAAATAACCTAAAAAAAATACAGGCATGAACCGAAAAATAAAAATTATACTTGAAAATACCATAATGGCCTCCATACCTTTTTATCTTTACCGCATTTTATTGCGTTTTGCACACATTTTATTTATTGCCACACACATATGCGCTAGACAATGAATAATTATAGACAGCCATGCGCTAGACAATGAATAATTATAGACAGCCATTATGCAAATGTCAAATTTTATTTGTTTGTGTCATATATATTAAGATTTCATTTCATCTGTTACATTAATTTGCCAATGCAAGTTTCAATTTATTCATCGCACGGTATAAACGGCTTTTTACAGTATTCAAATTTTCACACGTTATCAGTGCGATCTCATCCAATTGCTTTTCTTCATAATAACGTAAGTAAATAACCGCTTGTTCTTCTTCCCGCAGCTGACCGATTTCCTGCTGCAAAGCAATCGCGTCATATAAGTCAGTACATATTTGCCCTGGTTCTTCGAAACTTAATATTTCTTTCTTCCTGCGCCGCAATAAATCATGCGCTTCATTCATTACAATCCGGTAAATCCAATTTCGCGCATATTCCGGGCGCTTCAATGTCTTACTTTTATATATAGCCTTATACGCTGCTTCCTGCACAATATCCATAGCGTCCGATTCATTCTTTACAAAACTATATGCCAGACGATAATACCGGTCATAATCGTTCACCAGGTTTTGTTCAATTAAGGTATCGTGCGTTTTTGCATATTCCATCATCGTGCCTGCTCCTCTACATCTACGCTTTGTTCTTTTTACATATTACACGCGCTTATCCATTCCGCTGTTCTTCCTACACATTTTCCAATTATAGCATCACTATTTTGTTTTACATCATGCCGTCAATCTTTTGGCATCATTTTTTATTATTTTTTCAAATTGAAGACTATTTTGGCTTTTTTTGATTCGGAAAAATTAAGAGAAGGCCTTTTTAGAACCCGTTTCGTCAACTATTTTCATAGCATTCATAGTGTTTTGTACCTGGGAGAAATAAAAGGAATAGAGAGGAATAGATATAAATAGACATAAATAGATAAAACACATAAAAAGCCTTCCAAATCCTTGCCAAAAAAGATTCAAAAGACTTTCGCTTCAAACAGGGGTGGAAGGAATCGAACCCTCCTCTGGAGTTTTGGAGACTCTCATTCTACCGATGAACTACACCCCTTTGTAAAATAACCTTTACAATACACCCTCAAAACTTCATACAGAATTCCATCCACCTGCACTCCACACAAACTTCCC
>CASUON010000119.1 GCA_949457475.1 uncultured Lachnospiraceae bacterium | reverse complement strand
TTCTCCGCGAAATGGGGAGTGCAGATGGCGGGAATGATTTTTCAAACACGCTCTAGTCTTCATCCAGCTTCAGCACGCTCATAAACGCCTCCTGCGGAATCTCTACATTGCCAACTTGACGCATGCGCTTTTTCCCTGCTTTTTGCTTCTCCAGCAGCTTTTTCTTCCTTGTAATATCGCCGCCATAACATTTTGCCAGCACGTCTTTGCGCATCGCGCGCACAGTCTCCCTTGCAATGACTTTACTGCCAATTGCCGCCTGGATCGGTATTTCGAATAAATGCCGTGGAATCTCATCTTTAAGCCGTTCGCACATCCTGCGCCCCCGTTCGTATGCGGTCCCCGCAAATACGATAAATGAAAGCGCATCCACAGTTTCCTTATTGATTAAAATATCCAATTTAACTAGGTCGGACTTTACATAGCCCTTCATTTCATAGTCGAACGACGCATAGCCCCTGGAACGGGATTTTAATGCGTCAAAAAAGTCGTAGATAATCTCGTTTAACGGCATTTCATACTTTAACAGCGCCCGCGTTTCTTCCAGGTATTCCATGCTGATATATACCCCGCGCCGCTCCTGGCACAAATCCATAATTGCCCCGATAAACTCGCTTGAAACCATAATTTCCGCGCTGACGACCGGCTCTTCCA
Source organism: uncultured Lachnospiraceae bacterium (assembly GCA_949457475.1). Classification (GTDB taxonomy): domain Bacteria; phylum Bacillota; class Clostridia; order Lachnospirales; family Lachnospiraceae; genus Eubacterium_J. The sequence goes on along the minus strand of CASUON010000119.1, from coordinate 9,250 downwards.
TATAGTCAATTTCCGCCGGGTCTGGCAGGTTCGATGGATTCGTCAGTTCGATCAACGTACCGTCTGTCTTGTATACCCGGTAAATAACGCCTGGAGCTGTTGTAACTAAATCCAAATTAAATTCCCTTTCCAAACGCTCTTGTACGATTTCTAAATGCAGCAGCCCTAGAAAACCGCAACGGAAACCAAATCCCAGCGCAATTGACGTCTCCGGCTCATATTGCAGCGCGGCGTCATTTAATTGCAGTTTTTCCAGCGCATCGCGCAGATCTGGGTATCTGGCGCTGTCCGCTGGGTAAATGCCGCAAAAAACCATAGAATTTACTTTTTTGTAGCCGGGCAGCGGCTCCGCGCAAGGGCGTTTTGCTTCTGTGACCGTATCGCCCACACGGGTATCTTTGACATTTTTCAAGCTCGCCGTAATATATCCAACCATACCGGCGCTTAATTCCTCACATGGAATAAACTGCCCAGCGCCAAAATAGCCGACTTCCACGACATCCGCCGAGGCCCCGGTCGCCATCATCAAAATCCGGGTACCAGCCCTCACCGTCCCTTCTTTAATCCGGCAAAATACAATAACGCCTTTGTACGAATCATATTTCGAATCAAAAATCAAAGCCTGTAACGGCGCGTCGGGGTCTCCGGCTGGCGGCGGCAGTTTTTCCACAATAGCATCCAAAACCTGCTCGATGTTCAACCCCCTTTTCGCAGAGATCAACGGCGCGTCGGATGCGTCCAGCCCAATCACATCTTCGATTTCCTCTTTGACACGCTCCGGCTCTGCACTTGGGAGGTCGATCTTATTGATAACCGGAAACACTTCCAAGTCATGGTCTAACGCAAGATATACGTTCGCGAGCGTCTGCGCCTCAATCCCCTGGGCGGCGTCTACAACCAGTACCGCCCCATCGCAGGCAGCCAGGCTTCTGGACACTTCATACGTAAAGTCTACATGCCCTGGCGTATCTATTAAATTAAAAATATATTCTTCCCCATCCTTAGCTTTATAAACGATGCGGACGGTCTGCGCCTTAATTGTAATCCCGCGTTCACGCTCCAGGTCCATATTGTCCAGTACCTGGGACTGCATTTCACGCTCTGTCAACAGTCCGGTCATTTCGATAATACGGTCTGCAAGCGTTGATTTTCCATGGTCGATATGGGCTACAATACAAAAATTCCTGATTTTGCTCTGATCAATCGCCATAAGTCCCTCCATTTCTAAAAAATTGCTATGCCACTAAGATGCCAGGCAAGATATCCTGTACTATCTTAACTGATTTCAAACAAAGCTGCAATGGATATAAAAAAAATTCCTTAACTTCTTGTAGCGGGCTATGTTGACTAAATTTGAGATAGGCTAGCCCTTTTGCAAAAAACTTGCACAAACATCCCTACACAAAAATCCCTGCAGGCCTAAGAAGCCCACAGGGATTTCAACCATTGCTTTTTCGTTTTGAATCTATGTTTCCCCAACATAACCAAAATGCATCATTTATTTGTAGCGATTACTTAAAGAACACACAATATTACCATATACGCCCTTATTTTACAGCGCCGGAAGTTACGCCTTCTACGATATAACGCTGCAAGAACATATACAGGATCAAAATCGGCAGCATTGCCAGCAGTAAAGCCGCCATGACAAGTCCGATATCTGTAGAATAGGTACCATAGAATACCTGTGTCGCAATCGGGATTGTATACAGTTCTTTCTTCGCCAGTACAAGGCTTGGCAGAAGGTAGTCATTCCAAAATGCCATTGCATCAATAATTGCAACAGTTGCAATCGTAGGTTTTAACAACGGGAATACAATTTTCCAGTATGTCTGCCAACGGGTACACCCGTCAATCGTAGCCGCTTCTTCCAATGCAATCGGCACGTTCGTATGGATTGCCCCATGGAACATAAACGTTGCCATTGATAATGAAAATCCCATATGCATGAAGATCAAAGTTGCACGATGGTTCATAATACCGAAAATACCGCCATACAAAGATACCAACGGGATCATCAATACCTGGAACGGAATAACCATGGACGCGATCATCGCGCCAAACAAAATGCCACATGCTTTCCAGTTGTTACGTACAATGACAAACGCGGTCATAGAAGCAAATAAGATCGTAAGGATTGTGGACGAAATGGTAATGATCGCTGAGTTTGCAAATGAACGCCAGAAGTTCATTTTATTCATTGCTTCTGGGAAGTTCTTTATCGTAAACCCATGGGCGCCAATCAATGCCATCGGGTCGGTCGTAATATCCGCTTTTTCTTTAAATACATTGATAACAACTAAAATAAACGGGAAGATAAAGCAAATAAATAAAAGCACTAATATAAGTATTTTTACAGCATGGCTAATCTTTTTATTGCGAGCTGCTTTTTCATTCATATCCATTATGCTGACACCTCCGCTTTCTTACCAACGTATACCTGCAATACGCCTACAACGGCACAGACAATAAACAGAATCAAAGCTTCTGCCTGACCAGTACCATAATTTTTGTATGTGAACGCCTGGTTATACACGTGCATCGCTGCCATAACCGAACTGTTAAACGGCTCGCCGTTTGTCAATGAAAGGTTTACATCGTATACCATAAAGCAACGGGTAACCGTTAAGAACAGACACTGTACAAAGGAAGAAACCATCAGTGGAACAGAAATATGTATAATGCTCTGAATATGCGTACAGCCGTCGATCATCGCCGCTTCCAGCACGTCGTCCGATACGCTCATAAAACCTGCTACATAAATGAGCATCATATACCCTGCATACTGCCATACAGAAACAATAATTAGACAGAGCATAGCGCCGTTTGTCGTTGCCAGCCAGGAAGTTGAAAGCGCGCCTACGGAAAGGGATTCGCCCAAAGCGACAAATGCACGGTTAAACACGAATTTCCAGATATAACCAAGTACGATACCACCAATTAGGTTCGGGATAAAAAATCCTGCACGGAAGAAATTCTGCCCTTTTACGCCGCTGGTTACAAGATATGCCAAAATAAACGCTACTACATTTACTAAAATAACTGCGATCACGGAATAAATAAAAGTCCGTCCCAGAGCTTGCCAGTATGCACTGTCTGCAAAAGTAGACGCATAATTTTTTAACCCAACAAACGGCTTTGTTTTTGAGATACCATCCCAGCTTGTAAATGTAAGATACAGGCCGTAAATAAACGGCACAATCACAACAGCTACAAACGCTAGTGTTGTCACTCCGGCAAACATAACGAACTGTTTGGTCTTATAGGACATACTATTTGTATCCATAAAGCAATTGTCTCCTTTCTTTATTTTGCCGCTGAAAAACCAACGGTCAATTGCTTTTCAGCGGCAAATCCATGCTTAGTGTTTTACAGGGGTCGTAGAAGACCAGTATTTTTCAACTTCTGCCGCCAGCCCAGCACGGTCGGTCTGGTCAGCCAGATATTTCTGGAAGGATGCGCCACATACAGAATAGTGGTCGTCTGGCAAATAGTTGTAATTGTCAATCAACTTTCCTTCATCTGCATATTTCTTAACAGAAACAGACAGCGGATCCAACGCATCTGCTTTTATATTTTTGTAAGCTGGAACCAGGTTGCATTTTTCTGTCATAAATTTATTTCCATCCGCATCGGATACCAGCCAGTTCAAGAAATCTTTCGCAGCCTGCTGCTGTGCTTCGGAAGTATTCTCGGAAGAGTCAATAAAGAAATACTTGGAGCCGCCGCCGACCAGTTTGGTATTTGCATCATCTTTCATATTCTGAGGAACCGGCATCATACCCATTTTCTCCGAATAATCATATGCATTGATCTGTGCCCAATCCCAGTTGCCGCCGAACATAAACGCAACTTCGCCTTCCGCCAGCTTCTGCTCGGACACTTCACGTTCTGCTGCAATCGCAGAGCTTGCCGCATAATTATACTTCTTTAACAGGTCGAAGGTATCCATCAAAGAATTCCATTTTTCATTATTTGCAAGATCGCCTTTGCCCTCATGTAAAGATTTTATGTACCCTTCCACATCTTCCTGCTCTTCATATACCTGGCTCAGGAAATGCCCCGCCAAAGACCAATCTTCTTTCATTACAGCGGTCGGCGTCTCCATGCCGCCTGCAACCAGCTCTTCCAGCAGGCCTTCGAAAGCGTCCGTGGTAGCGTAGTCTTCCGGTTTGAATTCTTTGCCGGTAACCTTTTCGATCGCTTCCGCATTGTAGATAATGCCCCTTGCTTCAATACATACCGGGAAACCTACTACTTTGTCATTTACAGAAATCGCGTAATCTGTATTCTTCACCCAATCTTCATTGCTTAAATCAATCGCATGTTCTTCTGCCAGAGAATAAACGTCCTTGGCATCTACCATTGAAAGAGTATACGGGTCGCCGCCTGTATATTTGGTAGCCAGATGGGCAGCTACGGTATCGCTGGAGTAGTATACTTCTACATCCACGCCGGTCTTCTCGCTGTACTCTTCTGCCATTTCCTCAAACTGATCTTGAATCTCGCTCTTTGAATTGAAAATTGTAATTGCCACATCACCAGAACCACCGCTGGAACCAGAATCGCCGCCCGATTTTGATTCTTCGCCCGATCCTGAGCCACTGTCGTTGCCACTGTCGGAATCGCCTGATCCACAAGCTGTCATCGATACTGCCATAGCTGTTACAAGCAACATAGAAACGATTTTCTTTTTCATATTAAACATATCCTCCTTGTAGAACAATGATAGTATTCCGGATTAAAATGTCATCATCCATCCCAACCCGCATTCGTATGTACGCTACTGTTTGCGACCTATTATTTGAGTGCCCTGTTTCCTACGTACCGCACACAAACGATTTTGAAACAGACGCTAGCAATCATTTCCAAAATTGATGTCTTCAGCAGGTACATCGGTCTTTACGTTTTTTATCATAGCACTTGTTCGTCGATATGTCAATCGTTTGTCATGTTTTTTATCTTTTCCACAAATAAAATAGTCATAATATCATATTTTCCATGCCTGTGCTTGTGAATTTTTAACAAATTTCTCTCTTGCAGCTAAAATAGTTGACATATTAGATTTATTATGTTATTGTAATTTCAATCTTTATTTCTCATATATTGTTTCAAAAACAAGCAATTTGTTTGTCACATATTTTATATAATATGTTAACAAATAGCGACTATTTTCCCCTTTATAAATCACATTATTTCCTTTTTATTAGCATTTTTATTGACATAAATTGACATATACTCCATCTAGAACGTGTTTAAAAAATGCTTTCCGGCAGATATGCGTCCCAATTTGTGGGAAATTTGCGCCAAATGAAGGGCACATGCCCTCGCTACGCCGTGGCAGACGCTATCGGGCTATATAGCCTGCATTTTCTGCTACCTTGAACAGTTTCCCTGCGAGGATACCTTTCATAATTTTCTAGATATAATTACATTCTTTTCTAGGTAAAATTACATTATTATATGTAACATTTGATATTGACATATCAGAAAGACTATGACATATTTTATATATGGCATGTTCTACAAAAAGCCTGCAAACGCATAGTACCCTATCATTTAGCAGGTACAACAATACCACATTTTCATATGCTATATGTATGCGAATAGGGTATTTTTATGCCCGTAATAATGAACAATTTTAGGTAGTGCCGAACCGTATTTTATGTTCTAGCGCACTGGCTTTTCCTTTTTATTGGCCCCGCTTAAAGAAAGAAGGAATCCTTATGTTTGACAAATTTTTTAAAATGGACAACCCGTTATGGGACAGCATGGGAAGGATTTTTGATGTTTTCATATTAAATACGCTCTGGCTGCTGTGCTGCCTGCCGGTTTTTACAATCGGCCCATCTACGACCGCACTTTTTTATGCGATGATCCACCTGGTACGCGGGGACGACCGTTCCGTATCCGGGCAGTTCTTCCGCTCCTTCAAACAAAATCTCAAACAGGGCATGCTGCTTGGCATCCCGCTAACGGCAGTTGGCGCCTTCTTGGCCCTGGACGTATCGTTGTGCTACCATTCCGGCACTGGCGTCTATACGTTTTTTATGGTGTTTTTCGCAGTCCTGTTCCTTCTCTGGGCGGGAATTACGCTATATGCATTTCCGCTGCTGGCAAAATTCGATAAAAAAAATACCGACCTTTTATTATGGGCTTTCCTGCTCTGTGTCAAGCACCTGGCCAAGACGCTGCTTATGCTGTTTGCGTTAGCAGCCGCAATCTGGATCTGCCGGATTATCCCCGGGCTGATTTTTATCGCTTTCGGCCTAGTATTTGAATTCCAAGCAACATGGATTGCCGGCATACTAAAGCCTTACCTACCAGAAACGCCTACCGAAAGCCACCTAAAACCACTTTCTTTTTTGGAAGAAGGACAAGACAAAGGAGTTCCCGATGAAGAGTAAGAATAAGAGGCCTTCGGCGTTACGCCAGGAACTATCCCGAGACTGGAATACGTTTAAACAACTGCACTTCAAAGGGCGCCTACAATTTTTGTGGGATTATTACCGATGGCGCATCCTTGCCTGTACCTTTACGCTGATTGCCATATGCACCTTTGCCCGTATGTTCTGGGAAGGCCAAAAACCTTGCAGGTTAAGCGTCTGTGTCGTTCTTAATACGGAAGACGACTGCAGTGGATGGTTTTCTTCTTTTACGAAAACCCTCCAGGCGGACGGAAAACCAGGGCAAGTAGATATTAACCAGGACCAGCCTTTTGACTACGACAACCAGTATTATTATGTGCAAGAAATTGAGGTCATGACTACGGTCTCTTCCCAACGGATGGACGTCGCTATCTGCGGTGAAGATATGTACAGCTACCTGCTTGCTCTAAACGCCTGCCTGCCGTTAGACCAGGGCCTTTCTAAAGGCCTCGCGGACGCCTTATCCGAGCAGGGGCGGCTTGTTTACGATACAGCGAATTTGACCATTGATGAAGATGGCAACGTAGATCCGGCGGACGGCATTGACGGCTTCTATGCAGCGGATTTGACCGGGACAGAATTCGAACGCACCTACAACCAGACCGGTGAAGAAGACGAACCGCTCTATGCGGTCGTAATTGCAAATACAGAACATCTCGCAGATTGCGAGACACTGCTAAAAGAACTGTTTGATATATAATTTAAAAACTTTGTATTGCTTTTTATTATTTTAAATTATTTTGTATACAGAATTCCCAATTTTTCATTTTCGATTATAATTTTTCATTAGTTTTTCAATCATAGCTGGACGGGAAACCGCTGTGCCGTCCGTAGCACAGCAGTTTTCCCCTAAAAACATTCCCGCTATGTCGACTCGCGCTCTACCAAATACACCGGCATTACCGTCCGGCGTGGTACTAGTTTCCCGGAAATAGAATCGCTCATTAGGTTCAACGCAATCTCCGCCATCTCTTCCACCGGCTGGTGGATGGACGTCAGCTGCGGCGTTGTCAACACCGCTATGTTTACATCATCAAAGCCGATAATTTTCATCTGTTCCGGCACTGCAATCTGCAATTTGCGGCATACTTGCAACGTCTGAGCGGCGATGACATCGCTGTTTGCAAATATCCCGTCTGTCTCCGGGTATTCTAACAGCGCGCTCTCCAGCTTTTCACTGTAACGCATGCTTGTATATTCGCTATGGTCTGTAAGCAGCTCTACAAAAGGTACTTTTTCCCGTTCGCAGACTTCCCGAAACCCTTCGGTACGCAGATCCGCCGGCATGGAAAAAATACCGATATTGCCGACGTGGAGCAGATGCTTGCACCCGCACGCAATCAATTTCTCGGCAGCCAAAGCGCCTCCTTGCTTATTGTCGCATTCTACGGAAGCCGTCCCGTTATCTAAAAACCGCTCGATAGTTATAACCGGAATATCAATGCCGTCAAACACTTCAAGCGCTACAGAACCGCTGCAAAGCACAATGCCTGCTACATTATTATTAATGCACATCCGAATATACTCTTCTTCCCGTTCATGCGTGCACTGGGAATTCGACAGCAGTACTTTGAACCCCTTTCCATAGGCCTGCGCCTCCAGGCAGCTAATCATTTTTCCAAAATACGGATGGTAGATATGCGGTACGATCAGGCCAATCGTATTTGTGCTTTTATTATGGAGCGACCGCGCTGCTTCATTTGGCTGGTAATTCAGTTTTTTCATGGCGTCGTCTACTTTCTTACGCGCATTGTCGCTGATATACCCCCGGTTATTCAATACCCTAGATACGGTACTCGTTGTTAATCCGGCTTCCTTTGCAACATCCTTTAAGGTTGCCATTTATCATTTCCCCATTTCTATTTCTTATTTCAATTTTCAACACTGTTTGTTTTGTTGGAACTGTTTACACCCCAATACAATCAGTTAACACTTATCCGGGTGTTGTTAAGCCCGATAGGAACGAAAACGCCCCATCGGGCAGGCCAACAACTCGTTTATTTTCCATTATATTAATTTTGCGGGATTCTGTCAATTATTGTATCCATGTATCAGCTTTTCTACTTCCTCTTTTTCCGGCATTACCCGCAAAGCGCCTTTTCTGGTAGTAATAAGTGAAGCCGCTGCATTGGCAAATGTAAGCATCTGCGACAGCTCCTCTTCATTGTATTCTTTCCATCCATACGCAAGCACAAAATGCAACACACATGCGCAGAACGTATCGCCAGCCCCAGTAGTTTCAATCGTAGACTCCTGCACAAACCCAGGCCGTTCTACACGCGCGTTTTTCGTATAGGCACGGCTCCCTTCTTTGCCCATGGACAGTAAAATCAACGGGATGTCATATTCTTTTTGCAGCTTTTGGATGCCCGCGTCAAAATCCTCTTCCCCGGTAAACCACTGGATTTCGTTGTCTGAAATTTTTAAGATATCACAGTTGCGCATCCCGTAGGCAACCTGCTTTTTCGCATGTTCCAGCGAATCCCACAACGGCTCGCGCAAATTCGGGTCAAATGAAATAACCGCGCCGGCTTCTTTTGCCATGGCAATTGCCTTGCAGGTCGCTTTGCGGCATACCTCATGCGTCATAGACAACGTACCGAAATGAAAAATGGTGCTGTTTTGGATCAAGTCTACATCCAGGTCTTCTTCTGACAGCATCATATCCGCGCCCGGATTGCGATAAAAAGAAAATTCCCGGTCCCCGTCCGGCTGCGTATGTACAAAAGCTAACGTTGTATGCACTTCCTTGTCTTTTTTCAGCCCGGCGGTTAAAATCCCCACTTCTTTTACCGCCTGCTCCAACTGTGCGCCAAACATAT
>CASUON010000118.1 GCA_949457475.1 uncultured Lachnospiraceae bacterium | reverse complement strand
CGTAACATCCGGATGTCCTGCCGCCTTAATCTTTGCCCTGTCAAACCGGATCAGCGGCGTTCCTGCACGAACCTTCTGGTCTTGCTTTACGAGATATTCAAACCCATCTCCATTCATGCCTACGGTATCAATTCCAATATGTAACAGCACTTCCATGCCATTTTCCATCTTTAATCCGCAAGCATGCCTGGATTCCGGCATCAATACTGCGACCTGTGCGTCTGCTGGTGCATATAGTGTGTCATTTTCCGGAATGACTGCCATGCCATCCCCCATAATGCCTTCTGAAAAAACGCCGTCCCCTACTTCTGCTAACGGAATCGCTTTTCCAGACAGAAACGCGGTTAATTTTTGCGGCACTGCTTTTTTTGCTTCTCTTTCATGCATGACGCTGAACATGACTCCTGCTGCTGCATTCTGGCCTGCCCCCGCGGCAATTTCTGCCATCTGTGCCGTCTCATTTACGTGATCCGCCTGCAGGCGCTTCTTTCCAACAACTACTGTCAGCAAAAATGAAACGGCAAATGCGATCAGCATGCAGACTGCGAAGGACGCCATAAACTGGGGCTGGATAGACAGGATGCCGGGAAGGCCGCCTACGCCAATCGCATTTGCAGTTGTGCCTGTTGCGACACAGACAACCGCGGATATGCCAGAAGCAATCATGCCGCAGACAAACGGAAATCCCCTTTTTAAATTTACACCGAAAATCGCCGGCTCTGTGACGCCAAGGTAGCAGGAAACACATGCCGGGATATTGACTTCCTGCGCCTGTGGGTCTTTCCGCTGCAGCCAGATCATTCCAAGCACCGCGGAACCCTGAGCGATATTTGACAACGCGATCATCGGCCACAGCATCGTCCCGCCATAGTCTGCAATCAGCTGCAGGTCAATCGCATTCGACATATGGTGAAGCCCCGTAATTACGAGCGGAGCATAGACTGCCCCGAATACCGCGCCGAATACCACTTTAAATGTTCCGGTAATCCCTGCAAATACAACTGCGGATACTCCTGCGCCGATTTTCCAGCCGACAGGCCCCAATACGAAATGCGCAGCTATTACTGACAGCAGCAGGCTGCAGAACGGGACAACAATCATAGATACCACCTGCGGCGTGATCTTCCGAAAGAATTTTTCCAGATACACGAGCGTAAATGCTGCTAAAATCGCAGGTATCACCTGTCCCTGGTAGCCAATCATATTTACCTGGAAGCTGCCAAAATTCCACTTCGGGATATCTGCCACTGCCGTTCCTGCAACTGCATACGCATTCAGCAGCTGTCCGGATACAAGCGTCAGGCCAAGGACAATGCCAAGCATCTGTGTTGTGCCCATTTTTTTTGTCACTGACCAGCAGATGCCGACCGGAAGCATATGGAATACCGCTTCTCCGATCAGCCACAGAAAACTGTCAAGGCCTGCCCAAAACTGGCTGATGTCGCATAACGTCTTTGTACCGTTTTCAAATAAATACAGGCTGTCAATACAGTTTCTAAAGCCAAGGATTAGGCCTCCCGTAATAATTGCAGGTATCAACGGTGCAAAAATCTCCGCCAGTGCAGTGATCACCCTCTGCAGTACATTCTGGTTTTTCTTTGCCGCCTGCTTTACGGCATCCTTTGATACGCCTTCAATTCCTGCTTCTTTCACAAAATCATTGTAAAAATCCGCAACCGTATTGCCAATAATTACCTGGAACTGTCCCGACTGCGTAAAGCTCCCTTTTACGACCTTCATTGCCTCAATTGCTTTCACATCGGCTTTCTGCGGCTCCGCCAAAGCAAAGCGCATCCTTGTCATGCAATGTGAAACGGCTGCAATATTCTCTTTGCCGCCTACCAGACGCAGCAGCTGTTTTGCATCTTCTTCATATTTTCCCATCTTTATGCTCCTTTTTTATTTTTCAACTTGTTTAAACATGTCGTAATTATGTTATAACATACTTGTTTAAACATGTCAATATCTTTTTGAAAAATTGTTTAAACAAGATATTGACTTTTCTACGCCCCGTCCCTATAATATCCTTATAAGGATTTTCAGAGGATTCTCTAACTAAGAGGTGGAAAGTTATGCCGAGAGCAATATATGAAAATATTTATAAAGATTTAAAACAGAAAATTGAAGCGGATGTTTTTGCTTACCAGGAACTTTTACCCTCAGAAAACACGCTGATACAGACTTATAACTGCTCACGCAACACCATACGCCGGGCAGTCAGCCGCCTAGTGACAGACGGCTATGTGCAGACAATACAAGGAAAAGGGGTGCGCAATATCTACCAGCCGGTAACACAGACCTCTTTCACCCTCGGGGAAATTGAAAGTTTTCAGGAATCAGCCGCACGCAACGGCCATCATGCAGTTTCAAAAGTAATATTATTTACGGAGTTTGCAGTTAACAAAAAGCAGGCGGCATACACAGGTTTTACGGAAGGGGCAGACATTTATTATATCCAGCGTGTCCACTATTTAGACGGCATGCCGTTAATCCTTAACCACAATTATTTTCTAAAAGAGGCTGTCCCGGGCCTTACAAAAGATATTGCGGAAAATTCTGTTTATGAATATCTGGAACAGATATTGCATGTGACAATTGTAAACAGCAAACGGGTCATGACGGTAGAAAAGATGACACAGATTGATGAAAAATACCTGGAAATGAATGCAAGTGATTACAACTGCATGGCAGTGATCAGCAGCCAGACCTATAACAGTGACGGTGTGATGTTTGAGTATACACAATCCAGGCACCGGCCGGATTATTTTCGCTTTTATGACAATGCCGTAAGAAAAACCTTGTAATAGTAATATTTTATACTACCCAAAATGCGGCTGACTGGCAGCCCGAATTTGATTTCCATGCCGGCATTTATGTGCTATACTTTCCGTAACGTCACTTGTCTTAATTTCAGATACAAAAAACCTGCTAAAATAAAAATGGACTAAGCAAAAACCCCTGATTTCCAAGGTTTTTCTAACTTAGTCCAATTATAACAGCATCATACAGATAGGGATCATTCCCTTCCACAATCCCCTCTTGTGTCAAATAAATGCACTTTACGCATTTGTCAAAGATTCCATATAAGTATCCGCCCTTGGGATATATTCATAGAGCTGCACGGTACCAGGAAATACAGACCTCGCCCCCAGTACAAACATTAACGGCGCCGCCGTATCTGGAAACAGATGGATGGTGCAGTTCGTCCCAGTCCTGCACGCCATCATTTTTTCACGTAAATATGCCGCCATACATTCCAGCGTATCGGCATCTTCCAGCACCATCTTTTTGTGGAACAAGCATATCTTTGCGCATTTCTTCCCGTTTTGATCCAAGAAGTGCCTGACTGTTTCGAGCACATTCCCCTGCTCGTTTGGCTTGATCGATATGATGCAGGCAATATCTGCGCTTTCCTCGCAGTTTCCAGCATATTCCACACAAAAATCCTCCACCTTTTCTTCCGGTATGGTAGGCTGAAATACAAACTTGATATTTTGATCCCGGTTGCTGCTCTCCAAGATCAGGTTGCGGTTTCCGGAGGCCTGCCTTAAATCGCCATATACCTGCCCCAGTTTGTAGGCAACGCTTAAATGGCAGTTTAAATGGATCCAGCGCTTTACATGTGGCATAGCGCGCAGGTTGCCCTTTATCCATTCAAACTCAAAATCAATATACTGCCAAAAAGACGGCCATAACATACCTTCTTTTAAACATCTGCCGTCGGCTTCAACAATATAAGCTTTCCCTAATATATTCCAATCATAATCCCTGTCCCATTGAAATTGATTGCCAATCGGGCATAACGTCTGCACCCGCAGCAAATACGCCGGCTCATCTTTCTTTTTTTCTACCGTATGCAACATGATCGTCTTCTTAATGCTGTTTTGTACGATGCCGTCTATCTTTTCCGATACTTTTTTCCAGTCTATTTCCTGCTCAGCAGCCCCTGAAGCGTCCGGATTCCGGGCCATATCGTTTATGTCCAAACGAATGTACGTCAGGCCGCCCATTTGCTCGTCAATGGTTCTACAGTCATCTATATTTATAATAAAACAGTGCGACTTCTGCGCCGTTTGCTCCTTCTCTAAAATCTGCTCCCTTTCTACAGATGTAAAATCACCTTCACTATAGTTTTTCGAATACAAAATGACCGCATAATCTGACCTTTGGAAAATGTCCTTTAACTTTTCCCGGAATACCTCGGCGCTTGCCAGTTCCTCCGGCCTTAGCCCATCCATAAAAAATCCGTCCGCAAAAGCCATTTCCAGCTTCTTGCCGAGTATATCCGCTACTTTTTGATCTTTATGCGCATAAGATAATGCGATCTCATATTTTTTTCCCATCGTGTTCCTGCCTTTCCAAATATTCCTATGAAAATCAAATGCCTTCTTTCAAAATTTCCTGAACCTTGGCAATTCTTACCGCCTGCTTTTTGAATACTTTATCTCCAGCCCATTTCTTTTCCTTGATCCAAAACTCCTTCAATAACCGCGCAACCGCTATCCGTTTTTCCGCGTTGCATTTCGTTTCGTCATCCAGCTCCTGGTAATACGGGATATCCAGTTTTCTTTCATTAATATCGTATGTCCATCTTTCTATCCCCTGCATTTTTTCTATTTCTTCCTGCTTTTCTTCCAATTCCCTGCGCTTTTCCTGTTCCTTTTTTTCCTTTTGGGCCGCTAGGAGGGCCCGTTTTTCCGTTTCCAGCTCTTGCAGATAATCGATCAGATACGCGTCCCCTTTCGCCATGCGTTCTATGTAGCAATAGTACCAGTATAATTCCTGGAACGTATATGCGCGGATCTCCTGCCGCAAATAGCTGCTTTGCCCGTTGTTAATCCCAAACGCCAATCGGACAATCGTTTGCAGCTGCTCCCTTTTGCATCCATCGACATATTTGCCCTTCCCACGGAAAAAACTCTGCAGGATGACGACCAGCCTTTGCTTCTTTTTGATTTCTGACGATTCTGCAGCGGCTGTCCTGATGCATTTATGGACTTGCGCAAATGCGGAATCGCATCGCTCGCCAACCTGCTCCCTTGTTACATTTACTCTAATAGCTGTTTGCAGTATTCGATCTTTTTCCATTGCCCATATTCCTCTCAAGTACATTGGCCGCCGTTTTCATTTTACCCATGCCCATATCCATCTCAGGTACATGGACCGCCGTTTTCATTTCATCCACGCTCATAATCCGTTCAAGCTCATCGACTGCCATTTTTATTTGACCCGTATGTTGTGTCCGGTACTCGCGCGCCCATCGCTCCACAAGTTCTTTGTCCACCTTTGCCGCAGATGGATACCGGTCCCCCAGGCTTTGCACACGCTCCAAATCAATCTTTACTTTCCCGTACCCTAGCGGTTTCCCATAACCCAGCTTCATACAAAACGAATGCCCAATGTCCAGGGCGTAGGCCAAAAGCCTACCTTCTTCCTGCCTTAAGTTCTCAAATACGACTTCCCCCTTCAATACGCTTTTAGGCGCTATCATTTCATAACGGGTGTTCCCGCCGCTTTCCGGTTTCCATTCTTTCCCTGTACTGTAAAATTTTCTTCCACGAAATTCCATCTCGCGTTCTTGGCCGGCAATGTCTCTTTTTTGAAAATAATCCTCTTTGGTACAGCTCTCACAGTTTCCCTCCGTACAGGCTTTGCAGTAATAAAGCCTTTCGTTTCCATAACTGATCTTTCCTTTTCTAGAAGGAGGAAAGATGTCGTGCGGATTTGGATAATCCTGGAACGGGCTTTTCAACGCTGGGAGATTCTTATCGATCAGGCTTCCGCTTTCCAATACAAATTCACCGAACTGGGCCCTCCCCCGAAAGCACGTTGGCTCGTCGGACTTGTCCCTTTGCTTTCCATCCTTTTGCTTTCCGTCCTTTTTCTTATTGCCCCCTCCTCCGGCCATCATGCCAAAGATATAGCAGGCCATGCAAAGCCTGCCGGCGCTTTGGCAAGGCTGCTTATTGCCTGCCGGCAGGGCGCGTTGTAAATCCGATACCTTGCCCGGTAATTTCACCGCGCAGCTATAGGAAACTGCTTCCGCCACAGACCGCACCGCCCCTTTCAGGCTGCTGCCCGGAAGGATGACCTGCCCGTTTCTGCGCATCTGCTTTTTGATTACGTTACCGTCCGCATCATAATCTTGCAGCCCGCCTCCAATGTGCAGCGGGGAGAGGACCGTTATCTTTAACCCCAATTTACCACTATAGACGCAGGCCTCCCGAACCGGCGGATCCCCGTAGCCGAATCGTTCGCACGTTTCCAAAAGCGGAACAAATTCATATGGCTTATCTTTTAAAAAAGTTTGTCTCTCTGACATTTTTCTTCCTCCAGTTTTTTCTGAACATCCACGCCGCTGCAGTTTGCGATCATTTCATCGATAGTGAGGCCCCGCAATGCCATTTCGCCGAAAAAAGGCACCTTCCATTCATATTCGGCCTGGTACTTTTGATGCAGGGAAATTTCCTGCGGGTCCGTCGCGCCTTTCCACCCTTTTACATCTTTTCGGTAATCACGCAGGCAGACGTCCAGGTTTTGCACTTCCATCCGCCCATTCCCCCTTGTCCCGGCCGCGCCAAGCGATACATAGCCTTCGTCTAGGTCTTTGAGCACATACAATAGCAGCGCCACCTGGTAAAGCTCGTAGTTTTTTAACGTAATTTCAGCCTGGAACGTCCCGTCTTCTACCACCTCAAAATCGTACAGCGCACTATTTTGGGCCGCGCCGGTAATCCGGTTGATCCCTACGCCTGTACGCTCCCCCAAGGTGCAGGCCCCTACCGGGTAAGCATCCGCAATAAAAATCCTAGATGCCAGGTTCAGGCAGCCGAAAAGCTTACAGGCCGGGCAGACATACCCATATACGTATCTCCCCCGCTCTCCGTACGGCTGGTCCGTCTTGCCATTAATTTCACCATTGCATCTGCTTTTGCTATCAAAAATATCGCAGCATGCTCCCCCGAACAGGCTGATGATTTTCTCATACCTGCTGCGGACAACCCCTTTTAGGCTGCTCCCAGGGATAATCACGGTGTCCTCGCCATGGTAGCGGCTTTTTATACACTGCATATCCAGCAGCGTCGGGTCCAGCCGTTTTCCCTGTCTGCTCCGTATGGTCAGAGGGCTTTTGGTATGTAATAAAACCGTTAATTTTGCCTCGTTTTTCATTTCTCGGAACATACCCTTATCTCCTTCCTCTTCGTTCGTTCCTTTTCCCCTCTATCATAAGAACTCTTATCATAAGAACTCCTATCATAACAACTCCTATCATAACAGCTCCTATCATGACAACTCCTATCATGACAATTTCGTATACGCTACGGATTCCCCTGACAGATACTTCGCGATATTTGTTTCGTTTATCAACTGATACCTCAGATTATCCAGCCGGATTTCCCCAAGCCCCCTCGACTTCATTCCGCCGATCTGGATCAGCCCAAGTTTCATTGCACGCAACAACTGTTTGACCATATCCCACTCGTTTTCATCTGCATTTTCTAAAACCGCTTTGAAGGAAAACGTTGTCCCTTCCGGCACGACTTCTGTCGTAAACGTTTTATTCGTAACGCTCGTCCCAAGGTCCCGGTCGATCGCTACGCCGCTTCGGATTTCAAAGTCCCCCTGGAAGCTTTCCTCCACTACCCTGGCGTCCCTGATGCTGAATTTTGCGGCGCTAAGCCCGGAGCCAAACAGCCTGCATACGATGCAGAGCTTTCCGCCTTCCCCGCCCGCTGTTCCAAACAGGTAATTGGAAAGTTTTTCTTCGCTGTCTTTTTTGTTTTCTTTTAGCAGCTTTTTTAACGTATCGTCTTGTTTTGCATCGGCACATGGATGCTGTTCATTACAGATTTCCCTTGCAGACGGCATCTTTCCTCGCAATTCATCTTTTCCAGGTTCGCTCGAAAGATATTGTTCCAAAAAACTGCGCATCGCCCCTTTCAACGAAGAACCCGGAATTAACGGCAGGCCGCCTGCGTTGCGAAAGAACGGGTTCTTGCAGCCGTTTGGCCGGAACTCATCTACGGCTGCCCCAATATGCAGCGCCGTGGCAGCCTTCAGGTCTCCTTCGATGATGTACCTGTTTACGAACTTTTCAAACATCCCATTCCCTCCCCATCATTTGCTAACCGCATATGCTTTCCAGTATAAATAGCCCAGATATTTTTTTGCGATCATCAGCCTTAACAGCCGTTCGTCGTCTTCCTCCATATCTTTTGCCCAATCTTCCTGCTTCATAATACCAAATATCTCCTTTTGCACGTTCATAAAAGAATCCGCCAGCTTTTTTGCCACATCTTCCTTGCTATTGCCGCATGCAATCTCCCATCCAAGCCCCCTGGCCTTCTGATATGAGAGAAATAACAGCAGCTCTTCGATACAGGCAGCCTCTTCTGCCGCATCCATAAGTATCCGAAACTGCCCGACCTTTAAACTTTTTGTTTTCCCTTTTTCTTTTCCCTGTTGCTGTTTGTTACTATCATCATCCACCAGCAATTTTCCAACGCCGTCAGTTTCAATGAGCTTTTCTATTTCTTTCAAAAATTGATTGGTTTCCCTCTTTAATACTTTTTCCGCTGAAAATTTTATTTTGTCCTCCATGCTTATTTTCCTCCTGAAACGCCATATACGACATGAAATTTGTCACAAATCCGTATTTTTCCAAATCCATGTTCTGTATAGTTTCCAATCCCATGTTCTTCCAGCTCGCATAGCTCTGCTTCATTAATTTGTTTTTCCTCAGCCTGATATACAAAGACTGCGCCGGCTTGGACTACCAGGCGCGCCGGCCTGCGCATCTTTGTTTCCGTTTCTTTGGATGTATCAATGCCCCGGTGGACTTCCTGGAACTTATAAGCTTTCCTTAGGTGGTAAGTTTCCTTTGGGAGTCCTATCTTGTCTTCCAAAAACGCCAGCATCTGCGCATCCGAAAAATCTGCCTGCGAAGCAAAATCCGCGCCGATATCTTCCAGACCCAGATAGGCGTCTGTCAAAAGGTCGACGACCACAAACTTCTGGCTGCCCGCAATCCCTTCATTGAACTGATCTATCCTTGTTTTGATCTGCTGCGGCGTGTCATATGCCGTTTCTTTTTCGAATGACATATGGCAAATGCCAAAGCCCCTGGTCGCATCCGCGCCGATATGCAAAATACGGATCTGGCTAAACGCTTCTTTTTCTTTTTCGGATAACCGGATCGTCCCATAAAACGCGACGTCGCAAAGCTCCTTGTTTTTATCCATATATTTTTCCAACACAACGTTTTGCGTATACAAGGAGCCTTCTTTTGCCGCGTTGCGCTGGTAAGCGATTGCCGTCCTGGAAATTGCCGCATGCATGAGTTTGATTTTCTGCCCATATTTAGACGCCCTTTCCTCGTGTATCCCTTCCAGACGGCTCCATTCAGATTCCCCCTGTACTTTTTCCTGGCCTGTCAGGCGGCTTTTTAATAGGTCAAAGATCTCCGCTTCGTCTTCTTCCTTGTACTTTTTCTCCCTCGCCGTAACTGGGTACGGGCTACCGCCCAAAGGATACAGCGCCGGAAATGAAATCTCTGAAAAGCTTTTGCATACGGTTTGAAATGCGCACGTTTCGCACTGGCTCTGTGCCTGGTAAGCCAGCCAGTTATCCTTTTGTTCAAACGCGCACCGATGGATCAGCGCCCGCGCGTATGCGGCGCGCAGCACGCTGCCTGGGATATAGTCTTTTGACTCTCTAAAGTTATTGTTTAGCTTTTTGCCGCCTACCATAAGGGGCGACTTTAAAACCGCTTTTATCCTATACACATCTTTTTCATCCATTTCATCTGCAATTATTTCGTTCTCATTTATTTCATTTTCTTTTATTGGATTCCCATTTATTTCATTCCCGTTTATTTCATTCCCGTTTATTTCATTCCCGTTTATTTCATTCCCGTTTATTTCAT
>CASUON010000117.1 GCA_949457475.1 uncultured Lachnospiraceae bacterium | reverse complement strand
ACTACAGAGGCCGGTAAGCAAACGTCGTCGGATGAAGCGTTGCGTGGAACCACAGAGGCCGGTAAGCAAACGTCGTCGGATGAAGCGTTGCGTGAAACCACAGAGGCAGGCGGGCAAGCGGCAACGAATGAGGCGTTGCGTGAAGCCGCGGATGCAGGCGGGCAGCCAGCGGATAAAACTGCGGGCCGAGAGACAGGCGTAAAAGCAGTTTCCGCGCAATCAACCTCGGATAACGGTTCCAATACCAAATTGCGGGGTGCGGAAAATAAGCTCTCGTTTGGCGTGGAAATCAATGGAAAAGCATATTCTGTTGAATACTCCGCGGGCGACGTTACCGGAAAGATCATGGATAATTCATACAATCCGGCGCTGCAAGTAGGGACTTATTATTTTTCGCTGGACGATTCGCGCGGCGGCATGTTCAAATATGGGTTTAAAACAGGCAACCAGCCTGGCTGGCGTGGAAATGTAAGAAGCGAGTATATGGAAAAGGAACAGTTTGGCAAACTGGAGTATTATTCCAGCTGGGTTTCTGATAAAGGCGGGGCCTATACGGAATCGGTACAGACCGTCCCTGGCGTATATTTCCAGTACTTTGTCAACGACTGGCGTTCCAAGACCGGAGATTTTGGCGGGCAGAGGGCAAGGCTTGAAATCTGCAGTAAAAAATACGAGAATGTAGATGGGAAATTTGACCGATGCCAGGATAAGGGCGTGATCGCAAATACCGCAAACGGAAATCTAAACGCAAATCTGAAATTTAAAATATGGGCGCTCGACGAAGACGACAAAAAGACGCCGAAATCTTACGTGGAGTTTTATGGGCTGTGCGCAATGAGTAAAAAGTACCATATCTCCTTGCTGCCAACGCCGGAGAAGACTTTCCGCACAGGCACGAAAGATTCCAGCCAAAGCGTCGTGCCAGTGCAGGTATCGGTAAACTGCGGAGCTGTAGACCCAAAGGATCCGAAAGCAAGGTATGTATACGCGAATATGGACCAGAATTCTTCCAATATGGTGTTTAGCATATCCGATACGCAGATTGGCGGGCATAACGGCAAGTACGGCTATATAACTGGATATCAGATTTCGGTTGACCCGTCTTCTACGGATAAAAGGCGCCAAGTCACCTATCCGGAAGATTTTGTGGAATTTTTAAAAAAGAAAAAAGGCTCCGGGACGTCGACCGGTGTGGATTTTAGTTCATCGGCCGTAGACGCGGAAATTAAGAAGGTAAACGCAAACCTGGATACCGTGCCTTACGACGCGTATTTTATCAGCTGGATCGACCAGGTACAGGCAGATATCGTAAAAGAAGGCAGCGGTTACATGCAGATCTTAAAGTTCACGCCGCGTATTGAATATAACGATGTAACTGTGGAAGTGTTGGATGCAAAAGGCAAGGGCACCGGGCATTTCAAAGATGCGCAGCTGTCCAAAAAAGGCAAATATACATTTCATGCAGGCGACAGCCTGAATCTGGACGCGGTAGTAGATAACCCGGATAAATACCATGTGGTTGGCTATGAAGTATCGGATAACAAGGGCATTACATTTAATACGATTACCGACGGAGCAGACCTGTTTTTGGAGTCGTTTAAAAGCTACCAGATCCGTCCGGTCATTGCGGAAAACGACAATGCGATCGAAGTGCGCTTTACCGATAAAGAGGCGGAAAACGGGTTGGAAATACAAGGATTTATCAGCCCGTCGCTACTAAAGGGCACAGTACATGAAGGCAAGCATATTTTGAACTTAAACCCGGGCGCGAAAAAGGTGGAAGATATGATGAAGCCGGTGCCGGGCAAAGACTACAGCTTTAGCATTGCCGTAAAAGAGAAGGAGAGCGGGGGGTATATCCAAAGGCCGCAGATTAAAATAAAATCGAAAAACACGGTATACCATACCCAGCAGTTTTTTATGGTCGCAGGGGCGGACGTCTCGGACAATATTGTGGAAGTTGGCTTATCGAAAGTAAACCGCGCGGAAGCCAATTACGATTATGATATTTCGGGCACCCTTGTATCTGCGTTTGCACCGATCCGCAGCAATGGGGAAGGGATGAAAAACCTTCCGGTATCTAATTATACGCTGTCGGTTGGAGACGGAAACCAGCAAAAGGATTCCAAGACAGGCAAGTGGCTGGTTGAAAGCGCGTCTTCCCTGACCGGTGGTACCGGGCAGTACAGTATGCGCATCCACGGGGGCTGTAACGGCGATATTATCCCGATGCTTATTTCCAACGGCATTTCCAACGGCCAGGTGGCGGACGTGAAGTTGACAAATACCAGATGGTCTTCGTCGGCGCTTTCCTATCAGGTAAATGTGGGGAATACGCAATTATCGTATCCGTATCATATGCCGGCAGTGTCGAGCATTACATATGCATATAATAACAGCGCGAATAACCAAAGAAGCGATAACCGGGAAAATTCCGTATGCATCTATGACGATACGCTTAATGTGACAGCAAAAGTCAATACCTATGGCAGGCAGATCAAAGAAGCTGTATTTACGGTATATACAGTGACCAACCAAAAGACGGAATACCACGCGACAGAAAGTGATGGCAACCGCGACACGTTTGTATGTACGATACCGAAAATGACGGAAAACCTGCATAGCGGGGACCGGATTATGGTAAGGCTGGTAGACAAAGAAGAGCTGTTCTCCGGCAGTGGGAGCGACGTTGTATTAGACGATACCGGGCAGCCAATCACCGGGCAGTCTGTACCGATCCAGTATCCGGATGTGGATACGGGGCTTGTATTTTATGTGGAAAATACGATTATTGCGCCGCAAAGCTATGACCTGGACAATTCCATCCCGGTAGACGTACCGTTGATCGGCAAGTCTACGGGAAACGCAAATTCCGGGCTGATTACTTTTGGCAAGACGAACTGGGCAAATAATACCGGCTATACGCTACAGGTTGGGCTGGATATGCTGTACAGTACGATTATGACGCCAAACTCGGCGCAGAAGATACAAAATTACAATAACTTTAACCAGACAGTATTGCAGGCGTCCCAGCTAAACAATACGAATGCGGAGGATATTATTTACCAGCAGACGCAAAAGGATAAAAATGCCTCGCTTGGGAACGTTTCCCTGAAAAAGGAAAAGGATACGATGGAAGGCATTACCGAAACGCTTAAAAAAGACCCGACGAGCAAAATGAAAGGCGCGTCGGCCGGATTAAATAAAAATCCGATGTGGAGCGTAGACGTGGCGATCCTGGCGGCCTTTGACTTCGTGTATAACCCGCAGAGCGAGCAGTTTTTGTTCTCCTGCGGTTCGGTCGTAATCGGCGGCACGTTTACCTTTAACAAGACGATGTACACGATCGTATACGGCGTCCCGCTGTTTTTGAATTTCTCGGCTACGTTGCAGGGCAACGCAACAATCGCGTATACGACAGAAGGCGGTAAAGAAGCGTTAAGCGCGGGTGATTTTGACAGCTATGCCGGGAATTTGGCCCAGCGCCTGCAGGCGCCGAAATCGTCGCTTAGCCTGATGCTTTCCGGAAAAGTGCAGGCAGGCGTAGGCATGTGCGGGGTTGTATCCGCAAGGGGTTATGTATCTTTGGGCATCCAGTTCGATATTCCGATATCGGACGATCCGAACGTGCAGGGCGGCGCGCTGCTTAGCGGTTCTGGCGGCCTTGGCATAGATATGCTGCTTTTAACAATAAACGTTGATA
The DNA here is from genome assembly GCA_949457475.1 of uncultured Lachnospiraceae bacterium. GTDB lineage: Bacteria > Bacillota > Clostridia > Lachnospirales > Lachnospiraceae > Eubacterium_J. The sequence continues at coordinate 6,249 of CASUON010000117.1, read as the reverse complement.
TTGCGAAGTTTTTTACTGGGTTTGGTTCACTTAAAAACCAGCAGAAGTTTGATTTCTTTGGCGGGCTTATATCGACCGACGCCGGGCGCAAATCCACAAATAAGGAGAAATCCTTAAAAGCGGCGGACGATATCGTATTGAAACAATCGAGTGAAAGCGAACAGGTTCTTATGCATGCGTATTCTTCCGGCACGTCGGATATGGGCAGTTTTGGAAAGCAGATTAACAAGCGCGGCACGCTGCAGCCGGTTGCCGTCCATACGCTGCTTGACCAGGCGGCAGAACGCACGCGCCCGCAGATCATCCCATTAGACGGCGGGCAAAAAATGATCGTTTTTATCGGCAGCCGAGGCGGGGCGGAATTAAACAGCGCCGCATTATATTATTCGATTTATGACGGTATGCAATGGAAGACGCCGAAAATTGTATCCGACGACGGGACGGTAGATTCCACGCCTGCTATGGTGCGCGCGGGGGACAAAGTGATTTTGGCATGGGCGGACGCAAACCGCACGTTTACCGACGCCGACCAGCCGAAAGATAAATTAAGCGCGCTGGAGATTTCCGTTGCGGTTTATGATAGCAAGACAGATACCATGGGCAGCGAAATTACGCTGACCGATGACGGCTGGATGGATTTTGCGCCGCAGCTTGTCGTGGATGGCACAAAAGTATATTGCAGCTATATGAAACGCGACCTGTCGAAAGTAACGAAAAATGAAGATTTAATTGATTTTGCCGGCATCGATACGACAATGGCATACCGGGTCTATGATTTTGGCACCGCAGACGGGCAAAAGAGCGGGGAACAGCGTATTGCGATCAGCCATGAGACGTTAAGCGACCCGCTTGTTATGGACTGGCATTCGGCGCTTGCTAAAGCAGGCGGCAAGACATACCTGCTGTCTACGTATACGATTGACGAGGATGTGAACCTCCAGACGAATGAAGACCGGGAGCTGTACTTAGAAATTTATTGTGTCGACGATGGCAAGCGCTATTACCCGATCCGTATTTCACGGGATAACATCAACCAGTCCAATCCGAAACTGACGGATATTGACGGTACGCTTTATTTAACCTGGATGGAAAGCGGGTATTTGTTCCGTTTGATGGATGTGTCCGACCTGTTAACGGCATTGTTTGCCACGGAACAAGACGGCGTTGCGACCGGCGGCGATGAAACGCACAAAATTGCCGTAAATACATCTGTATACCGTAACAGTGATGAAAAAGATACGAACTGGTATCAAAGGACTGCACAGGAGTTTGGCATGGAAGAAAGCGATTATGAAAACAGCATCTATGAACGCCTTGCGAACAATGAATTCCCTGCAGAGTCCGCGAACTTCAGCCAGAACGCGAACCTTATGACCAGCGTTGCTTCTTATGTGCTTACATCGGACGGGGACGACCTGTATATATTCTTTACCGATTTTGGGCAAGACCAGGCGGCGACTGGCGTGGAAATCTACGGCGTCAGATATGAACGGGCGCAGAAAGCAGATGGAAATGCAGATGGAGCATGGGGGTTTGGAAAAGCAGTACAGCTGACGCACAGCAATAAAGTCATTGACGAGTTAGATTTATATATGGAAAAAGACGGCAGCGTCAGCGCCATATCCAATTATTTTGACCAGTGGATTGACGACGACGGAAAAATCCAGTATGGAACGAACCAGCTTGTGGAAATTGATTTTGCGACAAGAAATTCTCTGGAAATCAAAAATGACCAAATTGTATTTCCAAGCAAGATTACGGCGGGGAAAAAGGATCAGCTTTCCTTCGAAGTAGTAAACAATGGGCTGTTGACCGCAAAAGGGTTTGACTATACCGTCAGCCAGGGCACGGACGGCACCGGCACGCTGATCGCGTCTGGGCATGTGGACGGCGAATGGAAGTCCGGGCAGAGCGAGACGGTCACCGTACCTTGGGATATTCTGCAGGATGTATCCAATACGAGCGTCCAGGTATCGGTAGTAGAAACCGGGGTGCAGGACAAGACGGCTTATTCCACAGTCACCAAAGTGCCTTGCGAGAGCCGGCTGCATTTTGTGCAGACACAGGTATTGTGGGACGGCAGGCAGCCGTATATCGAAGCGGTAGTCGAAAACGCGGGCGCTGTAGAAGCGAAAGAGGCCAAAGGCACGCTTTCCATGGTAGACCAGGAAAGCCAGAAGACCAAGGCATACGCAGATTTTATTATCCCTGCGCTTGCATCTGGGGAAGAAACTGTGATGAAGATTCCGTTTACCCCTGGCATCGATGATTTTAACTGGCTTGGCCTTATTAACTTGAAACTCGAGGCCACAGACGCTAACGGCGTAAAACAGGCAGAAGCGTACGATAAGCTTGTGGTATCCGAACCGGCTTGCGTGCAGATCAACGGCGGGCAAAAACAGATCAAGCTTGACAGCGGCAAAAAGGCGCAGCTGCAGGTTGCCGTAGCTCCGTGGAGCAGCCTGGCGAAAGCAGCTCGGTTTTATTCTTCGGACGAATCGGTGGCAGCAGTCAACCAAAAAGGCGTGGTTACGGGCGTAAGAAACGGCGAAGCGGACGTCTATGCGTACTATGACCATCTGGGGCTGTCTACGTCGATCCATGTGAAAGTATCCGGCAAGGCAGCGCAAACAAACGTGGCAGTCAAAAAGATTGTCCCGGCCAAAAAACAAGTTGCCCTGCGTGCAGGAAAATCGAAAAAGGTGAAATTTACGCTGAAAACAGACCCATCGGCAGGCGCAGGCAAATCGGCATCCGTCACAGCATCCGTATCCGGCAACCGGAATGTGTCCGCCAAAATTACAGGCAACGCTGTGAAAATAAAAGCCGGCAAAAAGGCCGTGAAAGGGTCGAAGGCAGTCGTTACCTTGAAAGCGAAAAATGCGAAAGGGAAAACGGTAAAAGCAAAAATCCGGGTAACGATAAAGTAGGAGAAATTGTGGAAATCCGGGAAAAGGCTGTTTGCTTAGTTTGCTTAATTAGATAGAGATGCAGCAGTAGAAAGGAAATAGGAAATAGAAAAACCGGGGCGCAGGAATTTTATTCTGTGCGCCCCGGCTTTTTTCGTTGTACAGAAACGTTTGCATCCCAATATGTGAAACAGTCTGCTCTAGCGTAGCCAAACTTACTGTTCCGAACCAGTAAAATCTTTAACGATCGGCGTAATCTGCGAGAGCATATTATCCATATCTTCAAACATCGCGCTTTTGGTAGTGCCCAGGCTGTTGGCGCGTTCGATGTGCTCCAGCACTTTTTGGTACAGCTCCTGCGTCCGTTCAAAAAAGTGGAAGAGCTCATACAAGGCGCCTTTGGAATCTTCGATGACATTCGAAATCTCCGACTGTACGGAAGTCGCGCTTTCGGCTGCCTGTGAAATATGCTGGAATACGTCTGTCGTGTCGTTCATCTTCTGCAGGTTTTGGTTTAACGCATGCTGTGAAGTATGGATGCTGTTGTTTAAGCGGCTCGTGCCGTCTTCGACGTCGCGGATGCTGTCGTCTACTTCAGCGACCAGGCCCTTGATTTCGCTTGCCAGGTTTTTTACTTCGCCAGCTACGACTGCAAAGCCTTTTCCGCTTTCGCCGGCCCTGGCTGCCTCGATCGAAGCGTTTAGCGCGAGGATATTTGTCTGCTCGGCAATTGTAATAATACGGTTTGTACAGTCTTTGATCCGGTCCAGGTCATTTTGGAATTCGACAAAGGTGCTTTCCATATTGCTGAAAGAAGCTTCTACTTCGCTGGAACTGGTTTTTAGGCTGTCCACTTCCGTCTGTGCGACGGAAACCGATTGGTTGATTTCGTCTTTTACACCTTCAAACCGCGCGGATACCTGGTTGATGCTGGAAAATGTTTCGCCAAAATTGCGCAGTTTGCCCTCGAACGTTTCGGATTCAAGCAGTACGTCATGGAACGACTGCTTGACTTTCCCAAGTTCCAGTAAAGATGTGACTTCTTTTTCCGTAATTTCTTTTTGATAGCTGCGGACGCTTTCCGCTACATGCTGTAATGGATACAGGCTTTCTTCGTCCTGTTGCTGCTTCTGTTGTGCTTTTTTTTGTGAATTTTTCCTAAATAGCATAAATTTCCCCTTTACTCAAATACGACGCAGGTCATGGACTGGTTAACAAAACGGTTGTTGTAGTGCTCCCCATAGCCGACCAGCCCGGCATGGTTGCCAAGCGCGCCCATTTCCTGGAGGTATTGCTGCATATAACGGTTTTCTGTGAATAATAAATACCGGAACAGGCAGTTTACAGAAAATACGGCGGAGATTCTCGGAAAATCTTTGCGTATCTGCTGGATGGTTTTTTTAACAGTCTCTTTGATGTCGCCTAGTTCCAGTAAAATTAGCACGTCAGAATCGTTTACCTGACGAAAACAGGCCAATGCGTTTCCATTTACTTCTTTAATAGAAATAATGCAGGTGTCGTCCCCGTTTATTTTGCCAAAAGGGTTTTTAAAAGTCTGCGTCAATATTTCCTTTTCCGTAACATGAAGAATATTCTGGTATACTTGTTTGGCCGGCTTTCCGTTCAATTCCCCGATTATGTATTTTGCCCGGTCTGTCTTGGAGGCTATGAAGCGGTAGTCCCCCATTGGGCGGTAAATATTTTCTTTATAGGCTTTTACCCTGCCGTGATGGTTTTTGACGAATGCGTAGGCAACCGCATCCTCATAAATCCTGCCGTTGGCGGATATTTTGCCGGCGTCGCCGGTCCCACCTACCAGTGAAATATTTCTCTGTTTCAATACACTGTAAATAGTGGTCAGGACGCAGGCGTCATTTCCAGAACAAAAGTCAATGCAAATAGTGTCTTTTTGCGACCCGTTCACTTTTGCGACATCTTGTTCTAGGCGCCGGATGTATTTTACCGGCATGGTAGACACGTGTTCCAGCACGTTTGCCACGGCGCTTACGCCGTCGGAATAGGCGATGATGCTGACCCCTTTTTCGGTGATCTTCGTATGGTAGCTCATTCCAATGCAGCCAATGCTTGGGACGTTAGGAAATAGTTCTTCTAATTTCTTTACATGTGCTTCGAACTGATCGCTATTTGATAGCAGCATAATTAATTGCGGTGCACCCAATCCACGGACAGCTTCTTGCAGATCGCCGGTCGGGCTTGTCCCAAAAAATTGTTTCACTGTGATATACTCTTATCCTTTCATTCTTAGTTGTCAATGGTACAGTCCAGGTTTTGGCTATTTTTACTATTATACTTCATACGATTGCACAAGGTCAACTAAATTGTGCAATAATGGTAATAATAAGGGATTATTTGCACAATGGATGGAAATACCATTCGTATATTACTTAAATTTTTATAAACAAGGTTGACAAATTAAAATATTGGGAATATTATACATAGTAATGAATACTACATGTTAGAATGTAAATATATACATAATAACGAAAAGCAGAAATGCAAAAAAAGCAAGTGGCAGGAAAATGATGAAAGCAGGAGGGTTAGGTTATGGAAATTACGATTCGTGAACCAGGCAGTGCAATTACACATTTTATTGGAATGATGTTTTCCTTATTTGCTTCAGTGCCGCTGCTGGTCAAAGCAGGTGTTGACGGTGTGCAGTGTTTTGTGGCAATGGGGATTTTTATGCTGAGCATGATTTTGTTGTATGGGGCAAGCACAATGTACCATGCGGTAATAGTCCCAGACCAGATTTTAAAAATCTTTCGGAAAATAGACCATATGATGATTTTTGTATTAATTGCAGGCTCCTATACACCGGTATGTTTGATTGTATTGGGCGGCGCGAAAGGGTATACGTTGCTGGCGGTCGTATGGGGGATTGCGGTTGTAGGCATTCTTATCAAGGCCGTGTGGATTACCTGCCCGAAATGGTTTTCATCCGTCATTTATATCGCAATGGGCTGGGTGTGCCTTGGCGTATTTGGTACGCTGCTACGCACGCTCCCGGTTCAGGCGTTTTTGTGGCTGCTGGCGGGTGGGATTATCTATACGGTAGGAGGGGTTATTTATGCGTTAAAACTTCCGTTGTTTAATATGCACCACAAGAATTTTGGATCCCATGAGATTTTCCACTTGTTTGTCATGGCCGGCAGCATCTGCCATTTTATCTTTATGTACCAGTACGTGGCGTAGTAGCATTCAAAATTTTAATGGAGGTTACTTTTTCATGGGGGTGGGATATGCAGAATATACTATAAAAAGAACAATAATAGGTTGTTATCCGGCAGTTAAATTTTGGAACAGTTTTTAAGTTTTGTGC
>CASUON010000116.1 GCA_949457475.1 uncultured Lachnospiraceae bacterium | reverse complement strand
ATCAGGGAGGGCTTGCGGCCTGGTTCCAGCGTCCGGGTAGCACAAAACTTAAAAATTGTTCCAGAATTTAACTGCGGGATAACAACCTATTATTTTTTTATAGTATATTGTGCACATCCACACCCCGTGGAAAATAACCATTATTTTGCTATATTAAATATATTTATTAATTAATATTGTAAAATGATTGTAAGGGTGTTATACTTGCTTTAAAAGGCAGGCCTTATGTCTGTTAGAAAAGAAGAGGATTGTTTCACAGCAATGATGGCAGCCAAATAAACGCTTACATTAACGCTTTCTATCAGATTTTGAAATTTGATAAATCGACTAAGAAACATATTTAAATGATAATGGCCGATATGTAAAAAGCGCTATTCATTATGCCAGGAGGGGCGTATGAAGGATAGATTGAAAAACCAGCTGAGTTATTTATTTTTTGTAGTACTTGCACTGTTTGCGTTTTATACCGTATTTCGGGACAATGACCTTGGAATGATTATGGCGTCCTTGCGGCGTATGAATTTATGGTATTTATTGCTTGCCGCTACGACAGCGCTTGTTTTTACAATGATGGAAGGCGTGATGATCTGGTATCTGCTGCGGGGGCTTCAGGGAAAGGCTGATTTTATAAATTGTATTCGTTACTCTTTTGTTGGTTTCTTATATTCAGGTATTACGCCGTCGGCAACTGGCGGCCAGCCTATGCAGTTATATCATATGAAGAGGGATGGCAACAGCTTATCGGCGAGTACGGTTGTTTTGATGACGGTAGCATTAATATATAAACTTGTGCTTGTGTTAATGGGGCTGGCAATGCTGTTTTTTGGGTTTTCTACCTTGAAAAGCCACTTGGGAAATTATCTGAAATTATTTTATCTGGGAACTTTTTTGAATACAGCGCTGGTTGCGGTATTATTGATGGTAATGGCGTTCCCTAATTTTACCCGGTTATTATTATTATTTGTTAACCAGCTGCTTGTTAAAATCAAGATTTGGAAGAAATCAGAGGCTAGAACAGCGAAAATAGAGCAGTTTGTCCAGAGTTATCAAAACGCGGTAAGCTTTTTAGTACATAATAAAAAACACGTGCTGGTTGTCGTAATTGCGACGTTTGTCCAGCGGTGTCTGGTTTTTTTGCTGCCGTATATTGTATATTGTGGGTTTGGCATGTCGGGTACAGGTGCGCTTACTATATTAATGGTACAGATGTCGATTTATCTCGCGGTAGATATGCTGCCGCTGCCAGGGGCGCAGGGAATTACGGAATTGATGTACCGGCGGGTATTCCAAAAGATATTTACTGCAGAATATGTAATTCCGTCCATGTGCGTATCACGGGGCATCAGTTTTTATTTTCTGCTGTTTGTAAGTATTGGCGTATGTGCAGCCCATCGTATATGGTTCAAAAGGCATTAGATATAGCGCTTTTGACCTAAATGATCGTGCTAATTCCTATTTATATACGTAGGTATAATGTAAACGGCGATTGCTGACGGACGTATGATTTTTTCCTTGACAATGCATCTAGGATACGGTAAGATGTAAAAGATATTTAAGTCTGTATGTCGGTGGACGATATATTGGTTATAAGGCGGTTTCATATTTTGTTTTGTATGCGGGTGTAGTTCAATGGTAGAACACCAGCCTTCCAAGCTGGATACGTGGGTTCGATTCCCATCACCCGCTTTTTTTCATGCCCGCTTGCGGGTTCATTTCCGCTCTGGTAATGAAAGGGTATGAAATAAAAACATCTGATAAAAACATAATAAGCTGTTAAATGCCAAAAACATAAAAGATGCAGGTTAATAATAGCTTCTAAATAATTCACATAAACAAATAGGAAAGCAATATAGGAGGTTTCGTGTCAGTAGAATTTAACAAAGAATTTGATGAGGTCGTTGACCAGATTACACAAAACTATATTTCCGATGAAGTATTTGTTGCGAAAGAAAACCGTCGCCTGCCCGGGAGGAGCAATATAATTATTTTGATCAAGCGGTTACGTTCATTGATGTTCCCCGGATATTTTGAAGAAAAAAATTTTGAGTATACGGACGCCAAGTACTTTGTCGGGAATACGCTTAACAGCATCCGCAGGGAGCTAAAGCAGCAAATTGAGACGGCGCTGTTATATACAAACGAAAGCCGTTCGCTTGAACAAATTAGACAAAATGCGGATGAAATTGCCAGATATTTTATAGGGCGGCTGGCAGATATCCAGGGCATGCTTTTAAAAGATGTGCAGGCGGGGTTTGACGGAGACCCAGCGGCAAAGAGCAGGCAGGAAATCATATCTTCCTATCCGGGGGTATTCGCTATTTTTGTCTATCGTATGGCGCATGAGCTGTATGTCAAAAATGTACCGTTTATTCCGCGCGTTATGACAGAATATGCACACAGCCGTACCGGGATTGATATAAATCCGGGAGCGACGATTGGGCAGTATTTTTTTATTGACCATGGCACCGGGGTTGTAATAGGCGAGACAACCCAAATTGGGGATAATGTGAAATTATACCAGGGGGTAACGCTGGGGGCGCTATCTACGAGAAAAGGGCAGCAGCTGGCGGATGTGAAACGCCATCCGACAATTGAAAATAACGTTACGATTTATTCCGGAGCGACTATTTTGGGCGGGGAGACAGTGATAGGGGCAAATTCCATTATCGGCGGCAATACATTTATTACAGAGTCCGTTCCAGCGTATACAAAAGTTTCATTAAAAGCGCCGGAGATGACCTTTCAAGTAGACCCACCCAAGCATACGGCAGGCGAAGAACCAAGGATATGGGACTGGGTTATTTAAGGGGTTTTGGTATACGATTCCGTGTGTCAGTACAACGGACGTTAACGGAGTTAACCTATATGCGGCGTATCTTAGAAAGCGGGCGGCTGCCTGCTGGGCGGATACGCCGCTTATTTAGAATTTATAGTTTGCTGTTTGCATACGGTTAGATTCATTTTTTGGATTCCTAAAGTGAAGGCTGTGGGTCTTTGACAATTACGCTGCATTTTGCCTTTACGCCGTCTTCTTTGGCGTAAATATATGCGCGGCCTTTTTGGAGTGCGGTAACTCTCCCATGGCTGTCTACAGATACGATATTGGGGTTGCTGGAACTCCATTCTGGCGTGTTCCCGGAAGTAACTGCGGCAGAAAGCGCATATTTGCCGCCTGTAGTAAGTGTTAGAGCAGAAGCGGAGAGCCGGATTTGCGGCTGTTTGACCGTAACGGTGCACGTTTGTGAAACGCCGTCAGCCTTAACGGTAATTTTGGCTGTCCCGTGCTTGACGGCTGTAATCATGCCGTTTTCACTGACCGTAACAACGCTGCTGCGGCTGGAACGCCAAACGGGTATATGCCCAGTGGAAACATTTGCTGTCAGCTGGCGGCGTTCCAGGCGGTAGAGCGTCAGCTCTGTGGGCTGGATCGTTATGGTTGTCGGTTTTACCGTTATGATACAGGATGCTTCGGCGCCTTTGACTTTTGCCGTAATCTTGCAGGTGCCGGCTTTTTTTGCAGTTACATACCCATAGGTATTGACGGAGGCGACAGACGATTTGCTGCTGCGGAAAGTAGGCTGTTTGCCATTGGATGCGACTGCAACCAGATAAAATTCGTCGCCTACGGAGAGGGTTTTCGAATAGCTGGTAAGCGCGATCAGAGGCGGAAGGCTGACTCCTGCGTGGACTGTCATCCGTGTAACTGGGGTGAATAGCAAAAGAATCGTTATGAATAAAACGGAAATAATAGAATAAACAGATTTGCGTGTCATATGAGATACCTCCTCACTCATGCATGTGGATTTGTCCCTGACTGACACACGGAATCGATAAACAGACCTTACCATATGGAACCGAAAATGTAAATTGTTAATTTTAACGAAAAAAAGTTAGGAAAAAAGGAAAATTTAACGAAAAAAAGTTTGCAAAAAGGAAATGGGTATTGTAGATGCAGGTAAAAACGGACATAACGCGTGTCAATAGGATAATGAAATTTTAGAAAACATATATTGTCATTTTCATCCAAATAGCCTATAATGACCAATTATAAAGATTATTTTAGAAAAAGCATTTTAAGGGTAAAGGAGAAAATATGCTTATGAAAGAAATGTTTAAGCGTGTACGGATAGCCGTATATTTATCAGCGATAATTACGATTGCCCTGGGGATTGTACTGATTGTGTGGCCGTTGGAAGTGACTGGGATTATTTGCCGTGTCCTTGGCGCGCTGCTGACCATTATGGGGGCGGTATATTTATTTGGATATTTTGTAGAAGGCAAAGGAATTTTATCAGTAGCAGGCGGGCTCTTGTTCGCGCTGCTTGGCGTATGGGTATTTTTGCGGCCGGGGTCTGTCGCAAAACTGGTTCCGATTGTGATCGGGGTCGTTTTGCTGGTACACAGCTTAAAAGACTTTCAGATGGCCGCAGAGGCAAAACAGTGCGGAGGCGGCAGCTGGAAATTAATTTTTTTGCTTGCGCTTTTAAATTGTGTGTTTGGAATCGTATGTATTGGGGACTCCTTTGGCGTTGTGGCTGTAGCGGTTCGGTTGCTGGGGCTTGCGCTGGTGTATGACGGCATATCGGATATTATTATTGTATACCATACAGTCCGGGCGGTAAAGGACGCGGCGGTTAAGCTTACGCCAATCGATGTGGAGGCGCATGAGATAGAATAAAGGCACAGCAAGAAGGGGTGGTTGTATGCGACAGATGGAGTTTAAGATGGAACGTACCGGGCTTTTAAAAGAAGGAGATGTACTGCCCGTTACGGAAGGTAAATTGCCGGATTCTTATTATTATACGCTGGGCGACGCTTTTGCGATGTCGGCAAATTATACATTCCGTGAACGGCTGACATCTACGGAAGGGAAAGTGCTGGAAATTAAAAATACGCCAAAAGGTTATTTTGTAAATGTATCGTTTGATGAATAACGAATAAAGATTGGGGAATGTAGATAAGGTCAACAGAAGGAAATGTTATAAATGTAGCGTTTGATAAATAACGCATAATGATTGGAAAATGTTGATAAATTGAAAAGTCAATAGGAGGAATAAAACAGGATGGCAGCATATTTAGATAATGGAATCTTAGACGTGTTAGGAATCCAGTACCGGCTGGAAAATGGATTTGTAGTAAATCATAAAAAACTATTGCCACTGGCGTTTATTATGTTTGTGGATGAACCAGGGCATAGGGCGGCGGAAACGGAAGGAATGGATGGGGCGGCCATTGTTTATGCAAAAGTCCATGCACTAACTATGAAAGGCAAGAAGGTTTGGCTGATGAGCGTAAAGGATTTGGAGCAGACCGGGATATATGACAATACCTGGGTCTGTACGATGGAACAGGGGCGCCAGCTGGTCTGCTGGCGGGAAGGCACAGACGAGCTGATTCCGGTATCTTTGGATTTATGGAACAATAAGCTGGAGGAAAAATAGTTCATGGCCAATCAGGGAAAGAAAACAGTTGACCAGATATTAGCAGAGAGTTTTAAAGAGCTGGCGTGCCAGCGTCCAATTGAGAAGATTACAATTAAAGAAATTACAGACCGTGCGGGCGTGATCCGCCCTACGTTTTATTACCATTTTCAGGATAAATATGAGTTGCTGGAATGGATTATCCGCCACGACCTTATCGAGCCGATCAAACCGTTTATACACAGCGGAATGCCGATACAAGCGATGACATTTTTGTTTATCCATATTGAAAACGAAAAGGAATTTTACAAAAAGGCAAGCCGGCTGGAGGGGCAGAATTCTTTTGCCGGCATTGCCCAGCGTTGTATACAGGCGCTTTTGATGGAAGTATTTGATGAACGCAGCGAACATTTGCCAAGAAAGAATAAGCTGCTGACTTCTGAGCGTCTGGCTCAGTATTATGGGCAGTCTATGGTTTTTGTCGTAATTCAGTGGATTCAAAGCGGAATGGCTATTTCCGCGCAGGAGCTTGCGGACGTGTATGAGTATATGATTAGCCATTCCCTGGAAGACGCCCTAAAGGACGGATAGGTATCTACCCGAAAAAATATGTATATAGTAAACGGCCTTGTAACTGGAAGACGTGCAGGGAAGGATAGATATATACATTTTTATAGATTTGTATAAAATATTTATATAAGAGCATAAAAATGTAAGGCAGAACTTACATACGAAAAAGATTGAATGTTTTCTCATTCAATCTTTTTTTATATACTAGGTACTACAGAAAACGCAGGGGGCTGATGGATAAGGGGTAGACATCTGGTGCGTGGGTCTGTAGGAAATGAATAAGGCATGATAGAAAGGAAGATGAAGCATGATCAAATTTGGAAAAGGTGTAGTCAGATTTAAAATACCGATTCTATTATTGAGCTTTTTGCTGTTGATCCCGTCGGTGATCGGATATGTAAATACCAGGATTAATTATGATATCTTATCATATCTGCCAGGGGATATCGAGACGATGAAGGGCCAGGACATCCTACTGGAGGAATTTGGCACAGGCGCGTTTTCAGTGGCCGCCGTAGAGGGGATGGAAAATAAGGAAGTAGTAGCCCTAAAAGAAAAAATCGAGGAAATAGACCATGTAAAATCTGTCCTCTGGTATGATTCGCTGGTGGATATTTCGATCCCAATGGAGCTGCTGCCAGGCGATATCGAAGAAGCGTTTGAAAATACAGATAAAAATTCGACCCTGATGATCGTAATGATGGATACTTCCATGTCGGCGGACGAAACGCTTGAAGTAGTAGAGCAGATACGCAAACTGACCGACCAGCAGTGTTTTTTAAGCGGTATGTCGTCTGTTGTTGCGGATATTAAAAAAATATGCAACAGTGAAGCGATTATGTATGTGGTAATTGCAGCGGCGTTATCTACGATTGTACTGGCGTTGACAATGGATTCATTTTTGATCCCGCTGTTTTTCCTGTTAAGTATAGGAATGGCGATTATATATAATTTAGGCACTAATTTTATTGCCGGGGAAATTTCATTTATTACGCAGGCGCTGGCAGCCGTATTGCAGCTGGCGGTAACGATGGATTATTCCATATTTTTGTGGCACAGCTACCAGGAGAACCAGGAACGGTTCCCGGAAGATAAAAACCGCGCGATGGCGCATGCGATTTCTAGCACAATTTCTTCAGTAGTGGGGAGTTCGATTACGACGGTTGCAGGATTTCTTGCTATGTGTTTTATGACTTTTACATTAGGGCTAGACCTTGGCGTAGTAATGGCAAAGGGCGTTGTGTTTGGTGTGGTCGGCTGTGTGACGATCCTGCCGGCGATGATACTTATATTTGACAAAGCGATTGAAAAAACAAGGCACCGGGCGCTGATGCCCGATCTGGGGAGGATTGGCGATTTTGTAACAAATCGGTACGTGGTTTTTTTGATCCTGTTCCTTATAATTTTAGGGCCGGCGCTTTATGGGTATACGCACAACAGCGTCTATTACGACCTGGTTGGGACGTTGCCAGGCCATTTGGAAAGCGTTATGGCGAATGATAAACTAGAAGATAATTTCCAAATGGGCGCGACGCATGTAATTATCGCGGACAGCGCGCTGGATTCCAAGATGGCGCGGCAGATGCTTAAGGAACTGGAGGATGTCAAGGGAGTGAAACTGGTGCTGGGGCTGGATTCTGTATTAGGGCCGACGTTCCCAAAAGAAATGGTGCCAGATAAAATGAAAGAAACCCTGGATAATGGAAAATACCAAATGATGTTTGTCGCATCGGAATATAAGACCGCTTCGGATGAAGTAAACGCACAATGCGATTCTATAAAAGAAATTATAAAACGATATGATTCTTCGGCTATGTTAATTGGCGAAGCGCCGTGTACGCAGGATTTAATTACGATTACAGATCGCGACTTTAAGACGGTCAGCGCGGCATCGATTGCGTTGATCTTTGTGATTATTGCAGTCGTATTAAAATCCATTTCCTTGCCGGTGATCTTAGTCAGCGTAATTGAATTTGCTATTTTTATCAATATGGGTATCCCGTCGTATACAGGGACGGTGCTGCCGTTTATCGCATCCATTGTCATTGGCACGATACAGCTGGGGGCTACTGTGGATTATGCGATTTTAATGACAAATAAATACAAAAAAGCGAGGTATCAGGGCGCGGAAAAACGGGAGGCAATCTCTAGTGCGTTAAACGGCTCAATTCAATCTGTGTTTGTCAGCGCGTTAAGCTTCTTTGCGGCAACGTTTGGCGTAGGCGTATATTCTAGCATCGATATGATTAGTTCGCTATGCGTGCTGCTGGCAAGAGGGGCAATCATCAGTTTTCTTGTCGTAGCGTTTATCCTGCCAGCCATGTTTATGTTGTTTGATAAGCTTATCTGCAAAACGAGCGCGGGGTTTCTTGATAAAGTTAAACGGGTAAATGTAAAATCGGCTATTTCATGAATAGAATTGTATGATGCATTTTATAATTTGTAGATCGCAAGATTAGCCGAAAAGACGTATCGTAAAAAGTATGATAAAAGATATCATCTAGGAGGATATAAGAATGAAATTTCAACAATTAAAAGAAAAATTTAAAAGTAAATATACAATGCGCATGATGGCGGGTGCGTTGTGCGTGATCCTGGCGGGCGGCAGCCTGGGCGCCTATAGCTTGCGGGCGGAAAAGAAGACGGTAGACGTAGCCGTTTTGGAAAATCAGCAAAAAGATAATGGGAAAGACAGCCAAAAAGCGGAAATGAAAAAGGCTGCAAATAAATCAAAACAGAAATCAAAGAACGGGGATAATGACGGGGAAGACGCCCTGACAGAAAAAATTATTTCCATGCTTGAAAAAGATAAAAAAGCAAATAAAAGCCCGGAAACACTGGATGGGAAAGAAGAGACTGTTTACATTATCGCGGACGCAAACGGCAACGCGAATAAGACGATCGTAAGCAGCTGGCTGAAAAATGGTTCCAAGGCCAGCGAAATTAGCGACGTATCCAGCCTGTCTGATATCGAAAACGTAAAAGGCGATGAAACATTTACAAAAAACGGCGACAAGATTAGCTGGCAGGCAAACGGGAACGACATTTATTATAAAGGGACGACTACGGATAAGGCGCCGGTGTCCGAAAAAATAACCTATTATTTGGATGGGAAAAAGATTTCGCCGCAAAAACTTGCGGGAAGAAGCGGCAAAGTAACCGTCCGGTTTGACTATACAAACAGGGCAAGGACAACGGCTAAAATCAATGGGAAAAAAGAAGAGGTATATGTGCCGTTTACGATTATGTCAGGTATGATTTTGGACGATAGTTTCCGCAATATACGCGTCAATAACGGAAAAGTGCTCTCCGATGGAAACCGGAATGTCGTAGTCGGCTTTGCAATGCCGGGGTTGAAAGAAAACCTTGCATTCGATGAAGAAGATTTTGATGAAAATTTTGAATTTCCGGAATATGTGGAAGTAACGGCGGATGTGGAAAACTTTTCCCTGGAGATGACTGCGACGATTGCGATTACGGGGCTGCTTTCGGATGCTGAGATTACCGATAAGTTTGACTTAAGTGAATTGGACGATACTTTGGATGAAATGTCCGACGCAATGGAGCAGTTAAAGGACGGCGGGAACAAATTGACGGACGGGCTGAATACGTTGGATAACAGTATGGGTGAGTTTTCCAGCGGCGTAGGCTCTTTGAAGGACGGGGTGGACGCCTACACGGATGGCGCGTCCCGGCTCGCAGCTGGCATACAGACGTTAAGCGATGGCTCCGGGACGTTGGAAAACGGCGTAAATACGCTTAATTCCAGTGCGAAAACATTAAATGAAGGCGTTCAGAAGCTAGACCAGACATTGAAAACGGAAATGAGCGAGAAGGAAAAAGCAGCTGCGAAACAGGAAGTCGACCAGTCTATCGAAGCGCAGTTCCAAGAAGGGTCGGCGACTTACCAGATGATTTATAGCGCGGCGACGGAGAACTTCAGCCAGACAATGACAAACGATGCGACGGTACAGACGGTGCAGGCTGGTATCCAGGCTGGGATGCAGTCGCAGGGGCTGACGTCAGAAGGCGTTGTTGCCGCGCTGGCGGAGTACTATGCCGCGAACGGTTTTACTGACGGCAC
>CASUON010000115.1 GCA_949457475.1 uncultured Lachnospiraceae bacterium | reverse complement strand
GCCGGTGACCGCGTAGCCAAGGCGCAGGCCGGGCGCGGCAAAAAATTTTGATGTGCCGCGCAAAATAACCAGGTTGTTGTAATAATTAGTCAGCGGCACAGAAGTGATCTGTTCCATATTGTCCGCAAATTCGACGTATGTCTCGTCTACCATGACGTAGATTCCGTGCTGCTTGCAGGCGTCCAGGATGCGGCGCATATCTTTGTTTAGCACGCAGGTGGAAGTCGGGTTGTTCGGGTTGCATAGTACGAGCAGGTCGATATCGTCTTTTAAGTGCGCGATAAACGCCTTTGTATCCAGGACAAAGCCGTCTTCTTCTCGTAGCGGGTAGTAAAGGGTCGTACCGCCGCCCAGCGCGATCTCACGTTCGTATTCGGAATAGGTAGGGCCGATGACGACCGCTTTTTTCGGGTGCTCGATCTGGATAAACAGCGAGATTAATTCCGTGGAGCCGTTGCCTACAATGATGTTTTCAAAATCCGTTTTTACATAATCCGCGATGCATTTTCGAAGCGATACGTAGTCGCGGTCAGGGTAGGACGTAATGGCGTCGATCTTTTCTGCCAGCGTCCGGCGCAGCGCCGGGGAGATGCCAAGCGGGTTTACGTTCGCGGAAAAGCTTGTGATCGATTCCTTTTTGATCCCATAAGCCTGTTCGATTTTTTCCAGGTCGCTTCCATGGAAATGGTCTTTGTGCTGCAGCATAAATCTGCCTCCTTTATGTTTGATATTGCGTGAACAAATCAAATAGTTTATAATTCATAAGATAGGTTATAGTACATTATAATCTTATCTATCAAAAAAGCAAGTGCAACGGTCCGGTTTGCGGACGTGGTGTGCACAAAAAGTGCAAAGCAGGTGACATCGTGCGAAAAAGGATCGAAGAACTGGCAGAGGGGAAAATCCCCTATGAGCAGCCGCAGGTCGTATTTTCTAAAGATAAGCTGGAACTAGAAGTAATCGAAGGCCAGGTTGTGTCCGACAGTTTCCAGATAAAGAGTAAAAATGGCATATTGATGCGGGGGATTATCTATTCGATGGACGCACGGATGGAGTGCCTGACGTCACAGTTTGAAACGACAGAAATTACCGTCCAGGTTCGTTTCCATGCGGACGGCATGACCGAAGGGGAGGTCGCGACCGGCGATTTGTATATCGTCTGCAACGGCGGGGAGTACCAGCTTACCTATGCGGCGACTGTATCCAGGCTATATGCGGAAGCTTCCACCGGAAAGATACGCAGTTTAAAAGACTTCACGCAGCTGGCGAAAAAAGAGTGGAAAGAAGCCTACCATATCTTCCATTCCCCGGCGTTTAAAAACATACTGGCCCCGAAAGAATTCCGGGCGAGGCTTTTGTATGACGGGTTCGCGCATCCATCGGTGACTGAACAGGCGATGGAGGAATTTTTGATCGGCATTGGGAAAAAAAGCAGGGTATTGTTTACATTGGAAAAGCAGGACGCCAAATTTGTAGACGTCAAAGAACCGGTCAAAGAACAAGTCCGGCTACAAAAGGACGGCTGGGGGTTTTTGGAAATCCGGGTGCGCGCGAACGCGGAATTTTTGATACCGCAAAAGCAGTACCTTGGGGCTGGGGATTTTATGGGGGAAACCTTGTCGTTTATGTTTCAGATCGACCGGGAAAAAATGCATGCGGGCAATAACTACGGTATGCTTGTATTTGAAAACGACGTCCAAAGGGAGGAGTTCCACGTATGGGCGTCCACGGGCGGCGCGAAGGCAAAAAAAGGGGGGAATTGGAGCGGGCTGCAGCGCGCGCAGACCGACTTGCTGCAGTGTTATATTGATTACCGGTTAAAGCGCTTGGTAACCGGGGAGTGGACAAAACGGACCATAGAGCTGGTCAAACAGATCGAACAGTGGAAACCGGACGACGCATGGAACTTGCTGTTCCAAGCCTATGCGCTGCAGCGCAATAAACAGCGGCAGGACGCGCAGTGGCTGCTTGGTGATTTTAAG
The DNA here is from genome assembly GCA_949457475.1 of uncultured Lachnospiraceae bacterium. GTDB lineage: Bacteria > Bacillota > Clostridia > Lachnospirales > Lachnospiraceae > Eubacterium_J. Next base: position 8,097 of record CASUON010000115.1, on the reverse strand, counting down.
CAAAAATATAAGGATAAAAACAAACCGCAGTGGGCTTTTTACGACTACTTGCTGTTGCAGGGGGAAAAAGAAAAAGTTGTGATCGACCGGCTGCTGACCGAAATCGAGGATATTGTAAAGCTCTATGAAGAGCATCCGATGATGTTTTTTTTGACACTTCGCCTAAACGGCGTGCTGCGCACACAGCCGCAGGTCAAGCTGCGTGTTTTGGAGGCGCGCGTACTGCAGGGCGAATATTCGCCGTTATGGTATTTGGAAGGGTTCCAGGTATACCGGGAGCAGCCGTATCTGCTGACGAAGCTGACGAAATATGAGGTCTTGCTGCTTAACTGGGCGTCCAGGCAGGGGGAGCTGACCCGGGATTTGGCGGAGCAGCTGATGCGCCTGGCCAATAATATGCGCCAGTTCCACCCGGCAGTGTGCCGTATTTTGTGCCGCAGCTATGAGCGTTTTCCGGACGAGGACATGCTGGCGGGCGTATGCGCATATCTGATCAAAGGGCAGCGCTACCAGCGGAAATTCCACCACTGGTACCAGAAAGGGATTGAAGAAAACCTAAAAATTACAGGGTTATATGAAGCGTTTTTACTTACGATGGATTTGCACAGTACGCAGCCATTGCCAAAAGTCATCCAGATGTACTTCCAGTACAACAACCAGCTCGCGTATCCTTACAAGGCGGCGCTGTATGTCAATATTATCGCGCACAAAGACGCCCAGCCGGCTATGTATGATAAGTACGCCGAGACGATTAAGCAGTTTGCCATCGACGAGATTTTAAAAGGACATATGGACGACAACCTAGCGGTAGTCTATGAAGAAATGCTGGACAAAGGGATATTGACCCAAGAGCTTGCGGCGCCGCTTGCGGATATTTTGTATACGCACAAATTCCACTGTACGAACCGGATGGCGGCGTTTGTCGTAATTATCCAAAAGCATATGAAGCGGGAGCAGCGCGTACCGATCATCAATGAAGCGGCGTACTTTCAGCTGTTTTCTAACGAATACGCCATGCTGCTGGAAAATAACAGGGGGCAGCGTTTTGTAGACCCGCAATCCTGCCAGCTGGAAAAATTGATGAAGCCCTCCCATTATATCCGTAAATGCCTCAAATACGCGCCGGAAAAGCTGCAATATCTCATGCACCATATGGATGGCAAGACCGACCTAAAAATACCGCAGAAGTCGGACGTCGCGTATTTGCGCATATTAATGGACGCGCCGCAGATCAGCACGAAGTTTAAAAGCCAGATCGGCCCTGGGCTGATACGCTTTTGCCTGCTAAACAACCAAGAAGACCATCTGGAAGAATACCTTTCCCAGATCGATTTTGCGCAGTTTGGCCGGGAAAACCGCAACCAGTTAATCGAGCTGATGATTGACCACGGATGGACGGAGAAGGCCTACGAGCTGGTCAGCATGTACGGCCATGTGGGCATTGCGAGGGGGTGCTTGGCAAGGCTGGCTTCTTATATGATACAGACGCGCGATATCGGCGAAGATGTGTTCCTATTGGAACTGTGTATGGAAGTCCTCTACGCGGGGGAACAGAATACGGATGTCGCGGCCTATCTGGCAAAATATTACGAGGGCCCGTCAAAGCAGATGATGCTCGTCTACCAGGCGGCGAAAGCGTGCGGTGTGGAAGAGCTGGAGGAGGCGGAAGAACGCCTGCTTGTCCAGACGCTGTACAGCACAGAATACGTAGAGGGAATCTACGACGTCTACCAAGACTACCACGCGCATAACGGGCTGGGGTTCGTCTTGCAGGCTTTCCGGTCGTATTATATGCATGAATATGTCGTCCATGACATGGTGCTGCCGGACGGCTTGTTTATAGAAGCGTGCCAGTACCAGAAAGAAGGGCGGCTGCGGGGGATGGTATGCCGCCTTGGGCTTTTAAAATATTTTTCGCAGTGCGGCCACTTGGACCGCTACCAGATGAAGGAGGCCGACGAGCTGTTAAGCGAGTTTATGTCCCGGAATATGGTGTTCGCGTTTTATAAAAACCTGCCGGAACGGCTGTGCAGCCGCTATCAGCTTTATAACCGTGCGCTGGTGGAATACCATGCGGGGCCGGACAGCCGCTTGCAGATACACTACCGGACGCCGGGCGTCCAGGAAGGCTTTACAACGGCGAATATGCCAAATGTATATGACGGGATATTTACCTTTGAATTTTTGCTGTTTCGCGACGACGAAGTGGAGTACTATATTACCGAAGAGCTGCCGGGCGGCGTACGGATATTTCTGGAAAGCAGGAGCATATCTGGCATTGAATACCGCGACGTCAGCCATGGCGGGCGGTATGCCTATATCAACTATATGCTGTACTTGCGCGAACAGGGCAATTACAAAGAACTGGCACATATGATGCAAGAATACAAAAAGCTGGGCCTTTTGACTGGGAAGCTGTTTAAAATTATTTGAAATTAAGCGTATCCTATAGGCTAGGCCCACGGGAGAAACAGTTAGAAAAGAGAAAGCGCAGGCCAGGCCCTGCGGGAGAAACGGGCAGAATTGGAGAGACACGATGGCGGAGAATGAACAGGAGATTTATATCGGCATTGATCTAAACGACAGCTATGCCATGGTCAGTTTTGCAACGACTGCGCACCAGGAGCCGGAAACGGTCAGTTCCGTAGCAGGCAGCGAAATGTTTCAGATACCGCTGGCAATCTGCATGGCGTCGGCGTCCGGCCAGTGGGTATACGGCGATGAGGCCATCCGGTTTGCGAAGGCGGATATGGGCAGATGCGAACAAAACCTGCTGTCCCGGAGCCTGGAGCGGGATTTTACAATTATCGGAAATGAGACGTATGAAGTCCGTACGCTGCTGGCGGTGTTTCTAAAAAAAATACTGCTGCTTGCCGGGAAACTGGGGCCGCAAATAGAGGTTGGCAAGGTCGTATTTACCTTTGCCAAATTGAATGAAAAGCTCATGGAACTGATGGAATACATATTTACACAGCTGCCGGTCGAGCGGAAAAAAATTACGACGATCGACTATATGGAAAGCTTTTATTATTTTGCGTTGAACCAAAACCGGGAGCTGGCTATGCACGACGTGGCTGTGTTCCAGTATTATGGCAAAAACATGGTCTGCTGGTACCTGACGCGCGCGAAACAGTCAAAACCGCAGCTAGTGCAGATATTGGATATTGACTGCGGGTATCTTACCGAAAACCGGGATTATGATTTTTCGCAAGTCATCCCCAAAGTGTTTCAAAAAAAGATCATATCCGCCGTATATCTGGTCGGGGAAGGCTTCGAAGGGGACTGGATGAAGCAGTCGTTGCGGCTGCTATGCCAAGGCCGGCGGGCGTTCCTTGGCAAGAACCTGTTTACGAAAGGGGCCTGTTACGCGGCGGAAGTCTTTGCCGGCCTCTATGGCTGGGACTACATTTATATGGGTGAGAACGAAATGAAGTTCAACGTAAGCATCAAGGTGCGAAAGAACAATGAAATGGCGTTCCACACACTGATCGCAGCCGGGGAAAATTGGTACGAGGCCCAAAGCGAATGTGAAACTATCCTAGACGGGCCTGGGGAAGTGGATTTTTGGATGCAGACGCCGCGTACCAGGGAGGCAAAGATCGAGACGCTGGAGCTGACGAACCTGCCGGCACGCCCCAAAAAGACGACCCGGCTTCGGATTTGCGCAAAGGCGGTATCCGACCGCTCGGTAAAGATTACGATATACGATATGGGGCTTGGCGAGTTTTTTAAATCAAGCGGCATGTCCTGGGAGCATGTTATGAAGATGAAGTAGGAAAGGCGGCGCCTGGGGGGATAGGGGGCTGCCAGGCGGCAGAATGCGTGGGGTTTAAGGCTTGTTTGAAATTTAAATAGGTTTGTAATTTAAATAGAAAGGCGGAGGAATTGGTGGAAACGGGGATAAGGGAGGATGTTTTTGCCGAAATACGCGGCCTGGCGCGGCGGTATCATATTGAAAAAGTGATCCTATTTGGCTCAAGGGCCAGGGGGGACTATCGGCGGGACAGCGACATTGATTTGGCGGTGAGCGGTGGAAATATCAGCCGTTTCACCTTGGGTATTGAGGAAGAGACGGCAACACCGTTGAAGTACGACGTGGTAAACCTGGATGCAGCCGTACAGGGGGAGCTCCTAGAATCGATCGAAAAGGAAGGGAAGGTCTTGTATGAAAAAATATGAAAATTACAGTTCGAATCTGCGTGTATTGGAACAGGCCTCCCAGCAGGATTTGGAAAATGAATTTATCATCGGCGGGATCATTGATAAATTTTCCATACAGTTTGAATTGGGATGGAAATTATTGAAAAGCCTATTGCATTATGAAGGAAACGCCGCTTCGTCAACCGGGTCGCCAAGGGGCATTATCAAAGAGGCTTACGCCGTGTATCCGTTTTTTGACGGGGAGCTCTGGCTGGATATGCTTGTAGACCGAAACAGTATGGCACATATCTATGATGGAAAAGCCGCCCGGGATCTGGTAGGCCGGATACTGGAACGATATATTCCACAGTTTATAAAATTAAAAGAAGCATTGGAAGGCTGTTACGGCGACTTGTTAAAAACAATTTGAGCGGAACATACAGCGATGGGCTGTAGCGCCGCAGAATGGGACTGGCGACGGAGGAAAAATGAGCGAGTTGATTTTTTGCAGTTTTCCGTGTGCTGCAAAACCGTATTATCTAGAAAGCGCAAAGCAGAATATTTATTCCATAGAAGAGCTTTGCTATTTCTTGCAGGATAATATTTATTTATTGGAAGAAAATATTATGAACGCCTCGTTTTGCGACTGGGTGGAAACAGAGCTGCATGCCAAGGAGCTGGCGGCTACCTTGCGCGGCCTGTTGAAAAGCCGCAAGGGCTTTTATGCGTTTTGTATGCAGATCATTATGGATTCGGGTTATTTTTCCCGCAATGAGATGCAGTTTCTTGGTATGAAGCTGCAGAAAATGGACCATCAGAGCAATTACGAAAACCGCAAGTACAAAGCCGACCAGTTCATGGAGCGCGGGCTGTATCTATTAGCGATATCGGAATACCGCAACCTGCTGTTAAACGCTACAAACAGCCCTTCGGATATCCGCGTCAGCGGCGATATCTGGCACAATATGGGTACGGCGTACGCCCGGATGTACTGTTTCGAACGCGCGGTAAACTGCTATGAAAAGGCGTATGAATTAAGCCACCGGGTCGATTCACTAAAGGCGGCGTCGCGGGCGGCATGCTTTTTGGAAGACAACGAGCGGCTCCAGTGGTTTTTGCAGCGCAACCATATCAAGCCGGAGCAGTTTGCCATTATGAAAAAAAATCTGGACGAAGTCATCCGTATGACGCAGGAAACCGACGAAGCGCCGCAGGCGCAGGCAGGCGGCGCGATGCCGGCGGAAGAGATTGCTGATATGGGCCGCCAGGTAGACGCGTGGAAAGAGGAGTATATCGGCTATAAAGGATAGAGGGCTGTAAAAAGTGGGGAAAGCGGCGCCGGCTATGTGGGCGAAGAAACGTATATCGGCTATAAAGGGTAAAAAGCAGAGAAAAGGGGTGAGCGTATGGGCTTTTTTAAGCGTAGGAAAGATAAAAAAAACTTGGAGAAAGTACTTGCGGACGTACAGGCGCCGGAGCAGAGGCTGGAGCAGCTCGGGGGTGGCAACGAAGCGGAGGAGAAGCTTTTGGAACGCTGCGACCGGATGATGGAAAACGCCCGAGAGATTGAAGACGGGAAAAAAGAGTATCATGTGATTACTTCTTATCTGAATGATATCGAGATTATTGAAAACCTGCCGCCTGATAAGGAAGAAGAGATGAAAAAAGCGGCGGATTATGTCGCGAAGCTAAACCAGGCAAGGGATGACTTTTTAAATACGTCCAAGCGGATGTCCGACGCGCAGTTTCAGATGTTTCAGCGATTGGAGGATGAAATACCGGATATTGTAAAAAACCTACGGGACAATGAAAATTACCAGTCTACCGTGAAACGCGATATGCAATATTTAGAAGGAGAGAAGCAAGAGTGGGAGATTCAAAAGCAGGAACGCAGGCGCCAGCGCAGGGCGCTTGAAAAAGGTTCTGTTTTTCTGTTGTTTGCCGTTGCAACGGTAGCGGTGCTGTTGATTGTATTATCGGTCGGGTTCCAGATGGATATGCGCTACGCCTGGATCGTTACGATTGCGGTAGCCGTACTGGCGGCGGCCCTTATCGTATTTCAGTTGGAGAACGGCAAGCGGGATATCCGCCAGGCGGACGTCAATATCAATTATGCCATTACACTGTTAAATAAAGTAAAGATCAAGTATGTCAATATTACAAACGCCGTAGACTATACCCGGGAAAAATACCATGTCAGGGACGCCAGGGAGCTGGCTTCGCAGTGGGAAATGTACCAGGAGGCTGTGCGCGAGCAGGAGAAATACCGAAAGACGAACGAAGACTTGAATTATTATTACGATAAGCTGGTACGTCTGCTGAAATCATGCGAGCTGTATGATTCCCGTGTCTGGATAGAACAGCCGCAGGCGCTGGTAGAGCCAAAGGAAATGGTCGAGATCAAACACGATTTGCTTGTGCGCCGCCAGAAACTGCGTTCCAGGATCGCCTACAATCTGGATGTGGTCAAAAAAGGCCGGGCGGAGATGGATGCGCTGCTCAAAGGCAGCACAGGGCACAGCGTAGGGCTGATGGAAATGCTTGCTTCGATCGACCAGATGGCAGGGCTGGAGCGTGGATAAGCCGCGATTGTATGATCGCTTGGCTAGACATTTTCCTGTGGAGGTTTTTGGTGATTTTACCAGGCCCGGGCGGTTGAAACAAAACTGAGGGGCGTCCATATCCCTGCCAATGAGAGATTCGGCTTGCGCCGAAAATAAATAATACGATGATTCATCAAGAAAATGGTACCAAACCATTCCTTCGTCCCGGTTTCTTGCCGGGACATGTCCGTTATTCGGCTGTTTTTCTTTGCATTGCAAGGCGTGTTGCGATATAACGGTAGAATGTGTGGACATATGCGCGCATATACAAGCTGGCGTTTTACGTTTGCCACGGCGCCTGGCGCAGGATGTGCCGCTTTGGCACAGGCGCACTGCCTTGTGCCCTTTCTTAAAATAATCCTGCTTTAAAATGGCATATAAGGATTATGCCTTCCATGCAGCCTTATACTTCATCTGCATCTGAAGCGGCAGGCGATAAAAACAGCCCTCAGTTTTGTTTCAGCCGTCCGGGGAACCCGTGCTTATGCTTGCAGCACAATATCTTCAAACACATCGTTGACGTCCCATTTAGGTTCAAAAGCGACCGTTACGTTGATCTCAGCCGCATCCAGTTTTTCCGATATGGCGTCGCATTCGCCGTTGTATTTTTTGATAAGCGCTTTTACGTCGTTGCGGTCGAAATCAATCGTTGTAGTTTCTTCTATATTATAGAAATATTTCGTCTGGTTTCCTTCCGCGTTGAATTTATAGTCTGACCCAGTAACGGTCTGTGTGGTGGCTTTCATGCGTGCCATTTCGCTTAAGACGCGGACAAATTCTTGCTTCCGTTTGTTTATAGAGATCGCGTTGTCTATATTCAACGGTGCGGTTGCTTTTGCTTGTGCGATCGCATCGGCCAGCGCCTGTTTTTCAGCAAGCACTTTTACCGTTAGGTTGATAATATCCATCGGGGTAAAATCAACGTCGCACGGCTTGGCAACTGTTAACGTCTCGTCTTGCGCTTCGTTGTTTGCTTTTGTACGAAGATGTTTTTGCGTAGTTGTCGTTATAAATTCCCGGTTGTGAAGGTAGGAATATGCGATGGACAGCAGGCTGTCAAGGTAATTGGCATAACGGTAGGATGCTTTTAGGTTCATATGCGGCCTCCTTTGCATGTTGGTTTACGTCTTTTTTAGTTTGTGTTATTTCATTGTAATCTGATCCGTAATCTGATCCAAATGAATGGATCTGTATGAATTGATCCGTATGAAATGATTCATATTATGGGCTGTGTATAAAAATAAACATATTTTAACAAAAATATTTTAACAAAAAACATTTCATTTTGCAATGATATCTGGTAAAATTGATAGTGTAACTTTACTTGGGGGTTTCAATGAGCAGACTATCCCCT
>CASUON010000114.1 GCA_949457475.1 uncultured Lachnospiraceae bacterium | reverse complement strand
TAATCTGCGCGTGATGCACAAGCGTATACTGGCGCTGCAAGTTGCGGTTGCCAGGCTCGCGCTCCAGCCGCCGTTCGATGGCGCGCCCTACCCGTTCGCGCATTTCCGCGGCCGCTGCCTTTGTAAACGTCACAATCAGCATCCGGTCGATGTCTACCGGATGCGTCTCATCTAGCACTTTTTGCACAATGCGCTCCACGAGCACAGCGGTTTTTCCAGAGCCTGCGGCGGCGGAAACCAGGATGTTGCGGCCCCTTAACTGTATGACCTGGTTTTGTTCTCTGGTCCATGTAACGCTCATTTTATCGTTCCACCCTCTTCTTCCATCTTTTTTATGATTTCTAAATCTGTGCCAAATGTCTCCAAGCTCCGGTAGGCATAACCGTCGATGCGCTCGTCAAAGCCGCAGACGCTTCGGTACGGGCAGTATCCGCACGGCGTATCGCCCGCAAGTTCATATGGGTTTACCGAAATCTCGCCCTGCATCATACGTTTTCCAAGCTCTGCGATCTTACGGTTTACATAATCAGAAATAGACCGAAACTGCCCGGTGGAAACTGCTTTTGCATTTTTGCGCAGCGTCCCGTCCTTATTAACCGCAATGGGCAGTATCTTAGAAGTAGACTGCATCCCGCTGTCCATATCGCGGTAGATTTGCGGGTCTGCGTTGACATAGCCGTCCAGCTTCAGTTTCGCCAGTATCAGTTCTTTAATTTCCTCTTCGGTAAGCTCTTCTTCCGTTTCAATGATCGGGTCGTCAATATGGTAATAAAAGATGCCGGCCGGTTTTAGCTCCTTGCCCGGGTATTTCCTGCGCGCCAGCTCCATAGCCGCGTTCAAATAGACGACCAGCTGCAGCTGCAGGCCGTGGTAGATCGACAGCAGCTGGAAACTGGTACTGCCCGATTTGTAATCAATCACCCGGATATAGACTTCCCGCTCCTTTTCCCGGACGTCCATACGGTCGATACGGCCGCGCAGCCGCATCTTTTCCTCTTCCCCAAGCGAAAAATTGATCGCGTCCAGTTCGCTGACCGACTGGAACGCCACCTCGTAGTTTTCCGGCACAAAGCTGCCGCTGCGTATCTGGCGTTCCAACACTTCCACCGTCCGGTTTAACACCTTTTCCATCCGGCGTACCAAATACAAGTTGCGCTCCCCGTCCGCGAGCGCCGTATTCGCGCAGGACGCGATCGCCATGTCAATCGCTTCTTTGGCGTATTGTGCCCGCCGCTGCGGCGTAACGCCAAACCAGTCGTCCCCGCCGGCCTCCATCCGCTTTGCATACTGTTCCAGCGCGCCGTGCAAGATATTCCCAAAATCAGCCGGTTCAAATTCGCTAGCCTGCCGCCTGGACAGCTGCAAGCCATACTGCAGGAAATGCGCAAACGCGCACCCGGCAAAACGCTCCAAGCGCGTGACAGAATTTTCCAGCACCTTGCCATATAATAGCTGGCAGACCTTTGTATTTAACACAGAATCCCGGTGCGTATAATAGGCTGCCTGCACAAACCGCACGGCCTGCTGCGCCCATTCCTGATGGCGCATATACCAGGCATACAGCGCCGTCCATTCCGGCTGCGCCTCGTCCCGCCTGGCGTCCGCCAGCCCGCTTAAAAAGTACTGCATGCTGCTTAGCGGCGTCCCAACCGTTTCCGCGCCCGGGGCGGACTCCACAAGCTTTGGAAACAGCCTGGAAACCGCGTGGATCAGATACGACTTGCGCCTCGTCTCGCCTTCCTGCCCCGCCTGCGAAAACGTCAGGTACAGCTTCCGCGACGGCTTGGTCATATTGCTGTATAAATAAAACTTCTGGATAAACGCTTTCTCCCGCGCGGTCGGCGCTAGTTCCACCTCATAATCCGCCAGCTTTTCCCGTTCGTATTCGGACAAAATGCCGCCCGTTTCCCCGTTCTTTGGCACGATCCCGTCATTTACGCCGATAAAAAACAAGACTTTGATATGTTCCAGCCGTGTACGTTCTATGTCCCCAAACAGCACCCGGTCATACCCCGGCGGGATAATGCCTACTTTGGACGCTTCGAAGCCGGCGTCCAAAATTTCCGCAAACTCTTTCGCAGAGGCCGTTTCCTCCCCCAGCAGTTCTACCAGCTTGTCAAACAGCCCCACTACAATCCCGAAGATCTGCTCGTTTTCCTTTGCCTGCGCAAGCATCCCCTGCTGTTCGAACTGCCCCTTTTGCGCCAGCACCTGCCCCTGGACGTCCAGCGCTGCCAGCAGCTCGTAGAGCGCCGTCGTCATCTGGCGCACGGTCTTTCTTTTTTTCGCAAAGCTTTCATGGAACGGTGTAAGCGCCGCCACAAACTCTTCCCGCAGCTCATTTAAATAGGAAAGCTCCGCTTCGTCCAGCCAGGCTGCCGGACGTACCCAGCTTTTGCCCCAGCCCCTCCAGCCGCGGATGGCAAAGGCAAGCAGATAATTTTCCAAAAGGTCGACCCCGTCGGCCGGCATCCCGCTTAGCCCGCTGCGGAAGTAGCGCATAACGCTCTCATAAGAATAGTTCGACGTCTCCATTTCCAGCACCGCGCGGATCAGTTCAATGACCGGATGAAACAGGATATCCCGTTTGCGGTCGATAAACAGCGGTATCTGATACGGCTCAAAGACTTCTTCCGCGTAATTGGCATAAGACGGCACATCCCCGGTCACAACGGCGATCTCAGCATAGCGGAATTTGCACTCCGCCACCAGGCGGTGGATTTCCCCTGCAACAAAGCGCAGCTCGTCTTTGGGCTGGAAAAAGCTGCAAATGGAAATCTCCTCTTGCGTATCCGGATAGCGGGCCGGCCGGGCACGGAACAGGTTCTGTTCCAGATGGAACAGAGCGGGCGCGCGGCGGTAGCGTTTCCGCCGTCCGTTTCCCAGTATTTTAGGCGCGACGACATCCACCTGGCGACGCATAGCAAGGCCTGTTAACGTCTGTATCGTCTTTTTGCTTAAATAAAACAAATCCTGTATATAAGGCTCCCCATAAACCGGCTCCCGATCGTCGATTGTCAACGCGACCCGCACCGACTCCGCCAGCGGGAACAGCTCTTCCAAAAACGCGTTCTGCACCGGCGTAAACCCGGTATACCCGTCCAACACAACAACGCTGCCGCGCAGCATCTGCGATTCCGGCGCGGCCTTCGTCAGCAGCCCCACGACTTCATCCGCAGTGATATAACGCCCCTCCAGGAATTTTGCAAACCCTTCATACAATATTAAGATATCATTTAATTTATACCACAACGCGTTTTTTTGCTCCAGCGTATCCCTTACCTGAGCAAGCTCGTCCAGCGTCACATGGTACTGCGTCAGTTCCGACAACAGCGATTTCATCTCGCTGATATATCCGGACTTGCGGATATTCCCCTGCAAAATCTGCAGCTTTTCCTCTTTTACCGCCGCTACTTTGCGCAGCACGAGGTTTTTCCCGGTTTCTTCCAATACGGCGACGTCCATCATTCCAAGGTCGTCAAACACGCGGTACGCCAGGCGCTGGAAACTTAAGACGTCAATATTTAAAATGGAATGCCTAGGATGGCGGTTGACAAACTCTTTCTGCGTCTGCATCGTAAACTGCTCCGGCACTAAAAACAGAAAATTTTTCTGCGGATGCGCGGACGCTTCTTTAATAATGTGTTCATACAGCCAAGTCGATTTCCCGCTGCCGGAATTACCCAGAATAAACTGTAACGACATAATTCAGTTCTCCCTTAATTTTTAAAGATCAGCAATTTACTCGCCAGATAATTTAGCACGATCACAAAGAAGTTGGAAATGACTTTTACTACCATATCGTTCCACCGCAGCACATCTACAAAAACATACATAAAACCTAAATCCATCAGTCCGGTCGCGACCCGGCAGGAAAAAAAGGACGTCATTTCCTTTACTACCGCCGCCCGCTCCAGCGATTTGCTTTCAAATACCCACAGCTTGTTTGTAATATAGGCAAATAAAACCGACAAAAACCATGCCACGCAAGTACTCGGCACGGTTCCAAGCGCAAATGTATGCGCGCATATATAATACGTAAAAATATTGACGAGCGTCGTACACACGCCAAAAAAAAGATAGAGAACCACTTCTTTATAGCGGTTCCAAAGTTGCTGTATCATTTGCTGCATTGATATATACCTCTTATTATATTTATATATAATTAATTGCACTATTTTGCAATTTCAATTCTATTTCCATTCCATTTAATTTTTGCACTACACTTTATACTGCTTTATTTCGTTCCTTTTTATTACATTATAATAATACGAAATATCAGCAAAACAACACACCCGGCCCGCCCCGGCCCGTCCCTTCGGACAGCATACGGTCGTATTCCTCCCATGAGATATACCGGCCGCCCATATGTTCCAGATGGTCTGTATGGAACTGGCAGTCGATAAAGAAAAACTGACGGCGTTCCAGCAGCCTTGCAAATGCAATCAGCGCCGTCTTTGACCCGTTCTTCTTCTCGGAAAACATACTCTCGCCAAAAAAACACCTGCCGATCGATACGCCGTAAAACCCGCCTGCCAGCTCCCCGTCTTCCATTACTTCTACGCTTAACGCATAGCCTGCTTCGTACAGTTTCCGGTAGGCTTCTTCCATTTCATCGGAAATCCAGGTGCCTTCCAGCAGCTCCCGCTTCATCCTGCACCGGTGCATCGTATCTGCAAAGTCCCGGTTGAGCACCATACGAAGCGTATGCTTTTTCATATACTTTTTCATTGAGCGGGATACATGCACCTCGCCAGGAAAGATCACAAAACGCTCCTTTGGGCACCACCACAAAATTTCATCCCCTGGTTCGTACCAGGGAAATATCCCGTGCGTATACGCCAATAAGAGGCGTTCTACACGCAAATCCCCACCGACGGCAAGCAGCCCGTCAGGCTGCGCATACATTGGATCAGGAAAAGATATTTCATCTTTATTTAATAAATATACAGACATTTTCACCTCCTACGGCGCAGGTCAGGAATGATTACAAAAACAAAACCCGAAACGTTTCGCCTTCGGCCGTCAATTCGCATTTGCCCCCGTCCTTTAACGCGCCGAACAATATTTCGTCGACTAAGAGCGGTTTAATCTCGCCTTGTATCAGCCGTTCGATTTCCCGTGCGCCAAATTCCGTGCTGACGCCTTTGCGTTTTATAAGTTCTTTCGCTTTTTTATCCGCGGCCAGCTCCACCTGCTTCTGCCGCAGCAGTTCCTGCAGCTCGCCCAGCTTCTTGTCCACAATCCGCTCCGCCATCTGCCCGTTCATGCTATGGAACACTACGACTTTGCTTAGGCGGTTGCGAAATTCCGGCTGAAAAATCCGCTTGACTTCTTCCAATATTACATCTTCTTTTAAATCCTGCCCCAAAAACCCGATCCCATGTTTCCCCATACGGCTAGCCCCCGCATTGGACGTCATAATGATAATCACATTTCGAAAATCAGCTTTTCTGCCCTGGTTGTCGGTCAGCGTAGCATAATCCATTACCTGCAGCAATATATTGTAAATATCCGCATGCGCTTTTTCAATTTCGTCCAGCAGCAGCACCGCGTGCGGATGTTTGCGTATTTCTTCGGTCAGCAGCCCGCCTTCCTCATAGCCGACATACCCGGCTGGCGCGCCGATCAGCTTTGCGACCGCATGCTTTTCTTCGTACTCGCTCATGTCAAAGCGGATCAACCGGATGCCCAGCTCTTTTGCGAGTCGTCTTGCAATCTCTGTTTTTCCTACGCCGGTCGGCCCGACAAATAGCAGGCTCGCCAACGGCTTGCCTTCTTCCAGCAGCCCCGCCCGCTGGAATTTGACCGCGTTGACGACCTGTTGAATCGCCTCATCCTGCCCAAAGACGCAATTTTGCAGCCGCCCCTCCAGTGTGGCAAGCGTGCGCGCCTCGTCATTTTCCACTACCTGCTTTGGTATATGGCAGGTCTTCGATAAAATCTCGTCAATCAGCTGCTTATTTACCGTCTGGCGCTTTTTTTCCAGCGGATGCATGCGCCGGTACGCGCCCGCCTCGTCGATTAAATCAATCGCCTTATCCGGCAGGCAGCGTTCATTGATATATTTCGCGCTCATCTCCACGGCGTATTCCAATACGCCTTTTTCAAATGTTACACCATGGAAATTTTCATAGGATTCTTTTAGCCCTTCCAAAATCTGGATGCTGTCCGTAATATCCGGTTCTTTGATGTCGATATTTTGAAACCGCCGCACAAGGCTTTTACTTTTTTCGAAATATTTTTTGTACTCCTCATACGTCGTAGCGCCGATAAAGCGGATATGCCCGGCCGCCAGATACGGTTTTAGCATATTTGAAATATCAAAGCTGCCGCCGTTTGTCGCGCCGGCGCCTACGATATTGTGAATCTCGTCGATATAAATGATCGGCTTTTCTTCCCGGCTGATACTGTCCATTACTTTTTTAAAGCGCTTTTCAAAATCGCCGCGGTACTGTGTGCCCGCAAGCAGGCTTCCCAAATCCAGCGCATAGATGCGGGAGCCAAGCAGCGGCTTTGGCACCTGCTGCCGGTTCAAAAGCTCCGCAAACCCATATACGATCGCGGTCTTCCCAACCCCAGGCTCCCCGATATGCAGCGGGTTGTTCTTCTCCTTGCGACATAAAATCTGCATTGTCCGCTCCAGCTCTTCCTTCCTGCCAATCAGGGGATTGTGGTCTTCTACTTCGTCGTTGACGCAAACCACATACTTTTGCCAGTAGCCGCCCTGCGCCTCTATCTCCTCTTCCCCTTCGTCCCCTTCTTCTCTGTCCTCGTCCATTTCCGCCAGCTCATATACCGCCATAAATTCCTGCAGCAGGTCGGCCTTTTCAACCCCCTGCTTGCGCATAAAATAAACTGCGTAGCTTTCCTCAAGGTCATACATGGCGTGCAGGACATGGGGCAGCTCTATGACCTGCCTGCCGCTGTTTGCCGCCGTCTCGCATGCATGAAAAAACATTTCCCCCATCCCCCGGGAAAACTCCGGCTCGCATTCTCCGCCTGTTTCGTTTACTTCCATATATTCCCGCAGGTACTGCGCCAAGCTGTCGTCAAGCTCCCTGACCCGCCCGCCGCAGTTTTCAAACGCCTGCACAAATACTTTGTTGCCACAGGCCGCAAACACAAACAATTCCGGCGTCATATACTCATAACATTCCGATTTTGCCATTAAATACACATCGTTAATTATTTTTTGTAGCTCACCTGACAAACGCATCCCTCAAGCCTCCTCTATGGTCATCCGAAGCGGAAAATCCTCATTTCTCGCTCTTTCTGTCGCCTCATAAATCTTGGTCACAGCAATATCGTAAGGATATACGCCGACCGCGGCTTTCCCGGTTTGATGTACCATCATCATCAGCTGTTCCGCGTCGTTTCTCTTTTTATGGAACACCTCCAACAAAACGCTTACGACAAACTCCATAGTCGTAAAATCATCGTTATGCATAATCACCCGGTAATGTTTTGGCTCCTGTAGGTTTGTTCTTGCCTTTTCTTTTGTTTTTCCCTTTACGGACATGTTTTTCACACCTCTCCATATACTAATTCCGCAGGCGGTCTTATACCTTGTTCGCGTATCCTGGTTTTTTGGTATCCTGATACGCTTCTTTCTATACTATAGTCTTTGCATGCACGGATTGCAAGCTTTTTGTATTTATGATAAGATTTATGGGTAAGAAGAAACGGATTCTATTTCTACATCACTATAAATATACGACTCATCATTCACCATGAGCTTTTTTTAACCGCAGCATCAGTCCCGTCTATCTGTGCCACAACCTGTGTAAAAGCAGCATCACTGTTTTTGATATCATACACCCTTGCCCTGTCCGCATCCCCATCCCCGTCAAGATCCGTCCTTACCTCAATGCCATAATCAATAGGAAATTTTTCTTTTTCAATTTCCGTTATGCGGATCATACCTTTTGATTTTGCCTATACTTTTTGATTTTGCCCCAATGTAAAATCAAATTGTAGAAAAATGTATTTTTTTATGGAATATTCCGTAGTATAATCTTCTTAATCAAATCGGAATTTGCGGAGGAAATATTATGCTTGAAAATATACCATCCCAGTCAATTATGACAGAACTGCTTGGACAATCCTTGTATGAAGTCTGGCAGGCGTTATGTTCGGCTATTGATGAAAAATACGATATGGAACAGTTATGGAATACTGGCGGCAAGAATTGGACTTACGAGTATAAGTACCGCAGAGGTGGAAAAACACTCTGCAGTTTATACGCAAAAAGCCGCTGCGTTGGCTTTATGATTATTTTTGGCAAGAATGAAAGGGCAAAATTTGAATCTGTAAGGGATACCCTTTCTAATGCTGTCTGCAGGCAGTACGATGAGGCAAAAACCTACCGTGACGGGAAATGGGTTATGTTTGAGCCGGCCAGCACGGCTGATACTACCGTCCTTTTCTGATAACATAATGTTTGACGCTTTCAGAAAAAGCTGTTTGACGGCATCATCATCAAGGTACGGTGTGCCGCAGCTCGCCCTTGCCATCAAACGTCTCATAGAAGTCAATTCATTTTATACATCCCCGTTTTGTATTGGACAATAATTATCATCACACAGATAGTCATTATCTGAACATTCAATCAGTCCCTGTGCAGCTTCATTCGGATTGTTCAAATTCCCAGCATTAATCCGGGTAGATGTTATATCTACATTTTTCTTTTTTACAGGGCAATAAACAGGCCTCATACTTTCATTTCCATTCTTTCATAAATTTCTTAATATTAACAAGAGTTTATCTGGCTGAATCATTTTTTGCCTCTGATATAAATTACTTTTATGTTTCTGTTAAAATCTTATTTAGGTTAAAAGCTCACCATAAAACAGTAATAAGATCAGAAACTCCCATTCCGACATATTTCTATATTGCCGCCCACATATTTCTCATACCTGCACTGCCAGTGACTCTGCCAGTTCCTCCACCTGGTCCATTGTAAATCCAAAGTACCTTGCCACATCTTCTTTCTGCAGCTTTCCATCCTCCAGCATTTTTAACGCAATCTCCTTTTTTTCCATATCTATCAGTTCTTCCATTCCCTTGCTCATAGTTTCCACCCCTTTTTCATCGTTTTTATAATACCAGGCCTGCCTGGCCAGCGGCTGGTATTACATATCCGACGGGCTGCTGCATGAAAAATCATGCATAAGCCGCCCTATCGGATCATCCCCGCGGTAAGCCCCGTTCACATAAATAATATGCGTGCCGTCCCCGAGCAGTTTTCCGGTTTCTGATACAACCCTCTGTGCATGGTACATAGGCAGGCCGCAGCCCATGACATCTTTTTCCGTAATAAAAATGCAGTAGCATTCCGGGAGCCTGTCGTATTCTTCCCCTTTTACAAGGGTGTTTGCATCCATCATGCTGGCATTATACCTTGCCCGCTTCACGCCGGCCCCCTTGTCTGCCCGCTGTATTTCTATATCAACCGGTTCTTCTTCTGTTGTTTCTGCATGAATGTCAAGCCTGATGGAATGCCCGCGCAGGTTTTTTATCTCCCTCTGCGTATGAACCTGTGTAACCCTAATGTCTGTCCTTTTTAATATGATGCGCAAGACCAGCTCCGTGCATTCAATATTTTCATCAAACACCCGGCTCATCAGTTCATCGTCAAACAGTGTAAATCCTTCTATTTTCTGCCGTAGTTTTATGGCCCTGCTTTGATCTGCCAATTTATCCACACCCGCTTTCCTTATATGTTTCACTATATCCATTTTAACACACTGTCCTGTATGGCTCAATACCTGCTTTCATATACCTCAGCCCGTACTGAAAAAGCGGGTTGCTTTTCATGGGGTGGAGATATCCCTTAAAAATGAGAAATAATAGGTTGTTATCCGGTAAAACGTAAATATTTTTGTATACCGGACGCCGGAACCAGGCAGCAGGCCCGTCCGGATGTGACTACGCAGGGATGTTAGAAATTCTTAGCATTCTGCCGACAAAACAGGATTTTCGGGCACGGACGCCCGAAAAAAGGGGTTGCGCCATGGATGGCGGTCAAGCCCTGGTCCGTCCGGTATGGATACTTTTACGCAGAATGCTTAGAATTTCTTACATCCCG
>CASUON010000113.1 GCA_949457475.1 uncultured Lachnospiraceae bacterium | reverse complement strand
GCTGGTATACGCAAGCAGAAGGGGGCGTAAAGATTACGCCGCAGACGCTGGTACAGGCGGATGTAACATATTATGCGCACTGGACGGAAGACAAAGGGGATGTGGAGCATCCGACGGAGCCAATAGAACCGGAGCAGCCAACAGAGCCAACGGAGCCGGAGCAACCAACGAAGCCTGAGCAGCCGACGAAGCCAACAGAGCCGACGAAACCGACGAAGCCGGAGCAACCGACGGAGCCGGAGCAGCCAACAGAGCCAACAAAGCCGGAACAGCCGACGGAACCAGAGCGGCCAACAGAGCCAACGAAGCCGGAACAGCCAACGAAACCAGAGCAGCCGACGAAACCGGAACAGCCGACGAAACCGGACAGGCCGACAGAACCAGAGCAGCCGACGGAGCCGGAGCAGCCAACAAAACCAGACGGGCCAGACAGCCCGGGCGGGCCAGTTCAACCGACAGGGCCAGTTCAACCGACAGGGCCAGACAGCCCAGGCGGGCCAGTTCAACCGACAGGGCCAGATAGCCCAGGCGGGCCAGTTCAACCGACAGGGCCAGACAGCCCGGGCGGGCCAGTCCAACCGACGAGGCCAGACAGCCCGGGCGGGTCAGTCCAGCCGACCAGTCCAGAACGTCCGACAGGGCCGGAACAACCGACAGCGCCAAGCAGCCCGGAACAGCTGACAGGGCCATCTGGCCCGGTCCAGCCGACCAGTCCAGCCAACCCGGTACCGCCGGACAATGTCATTGTGACGTTTGACGCACAAGGCGGGGAGGCGGTAGCGTCCGCCAGCGTGGTACGCAATGGAACGCTGTCTTATCTGCCGATTACGCGGCGTAATGGCTGGACGTTCCAGGGGTGGTATTCGGGCCTAAACGGGACTGGCAGCAGGCTAACTCCGGCAACAATTATTGCGCAGAATACAGTATATTATGCATACTGGACTTCTGCGGGCCGAATTATGACAGGCATCCAGGTGTTTGTATCCGGGCCGGTATTTGCTGGCGCGGGCGTGCGTAATCTATTGGCGGTATACGCGGCTTATTCCGACGGGACGTCCGAACGAGTATATGATTATACTGTTTCGCAGACTGTTTTACAGGCGGGCGACAACTGGATTACCGTAACCTGTTACGGCTATTCCCGCAGCATCCAGGTGCAGGCGGTGACCGGTTCGCCGGTCGAGGTTCGAAGCATTACCGCTACGTACAGCGGCGGCGAAGTTCCAGTCGGGACGTATACGGTGCTGGACGGGCTTGCCGTGCAAGCGGTCTGCGCCGACGGGACGGTCGTGGACGTATACGATTATACGTTAAGCGGGAATACGATTCAAAAGGGGAACAACACCGTCACAGTGCATTACGCGGGCAAAACCGCTTACGTGATGGTAACTGGCTATGAATACGCGGCAGTCCGGGTGCAGGCGGCCGGATTGTCCGATATATGGGTGGCGCAGGGGCAGGATCTGCGCATCGTATTAAATAACTATATCCCAACGAAGAGCGGCTACCAGTTTGAAGGCTGGTATCTGGATGAAGCCTGTACGCAGGCAGTCGGGCAGGCTGCAACGGACGAAATGCGTATTTATGCGAAATGGCAGCAGATTTACGACTGGAAGTTAAATAAGAGCAAAGCGGCGCTGAAACGGGGCCGGACCGTCCAATTGTCTGTGAAAGGGCAAGGGAACGGAAACGCCGCGTGGAAAACGTCGAATAAAAAGGTCGCGTCGGTCTCCAAAAAAGGGTTGGTAAAAGCGAAAAAAGCAGGGACAGCCGTGATTACGGCGGTGACGGAAGACGGCACGGTATTGACCTGTACCGTGCGTGTAAAGAAGAAGGCAAAGAAGCGTTGAACGGTACAGTCAAAAGCAGTAAGTAAAAGCAGCCGGGGCAGCGGCGCGTATGGCGCGCGGGAGCAAACCGCGCAGGCGTCCATCACATGGAAGGCTGGGCTGGCTGCGCTTTTACAGGGAGGAAGTGTGAGGAATGGGAAAGACAAGGCGGATTTTGGCGGCTGCCCTAGCGGTATGCGTGGCGGCGGGTGCAGTGGCGTGGCCCGGCAAAGCGCAACAGGCGCGCGCAACCGTGGAAACGAAGGATAACGGCCCGTACCCGGCGGCGGATAATAGTCCGGAGGCGACTGCAGACCAGGCAGGGCGGGTGGATGAACAGGATTATGAATATGAAGCGCTAAATGACGGTACGATAAAATTAACGAAATATACAGGGACGGATACCGTAATCACTGTGCCGGATACGTTTCGGGGCGTAGCGGTCAGCTTCTTGGAAGGCACTTTTAAAGACTGCGGCAATATTACGGAAATTACGGTCCCGTCTGGTATTACCAAGATTGGGGGCGAAACGTTTGCAGGATGCGGCAGCTTGGTAAAGGTCTATCTTCCTTCTAGCGTAACGTCTATGGGAAACAAAGTATTTGCGGACTGTACCAGCCTGACGGATATTACAATGCCGCACAGCTTGAACATCCACGGCTCCCAGATGTTTTATAATTGTACCGCATTGGAGGAAATGACGATTCCAAAAGGGGTATCCAGAATCCAGCCGGGGACGTTTTATAACTGTTCGAATTTGAAAGAGATTAGTTTCACAGCGAAAGTAAAGGAAGTAGCGGAAAACGCATTTTTTGGCTGTGACAGCCTGGCAGCAGTACATTTTAATGATACGCAGGAGAAATGGGAACAGCTGTCCATTTTGGACGGAAATGAGGCGCTTACCAATGCGGTGCTTTATCTTAGTGATAATACATTTGAATACAATATCCTGGATGACGGTACAGTGGCAATTAGAAAGTACTTGGGGACGGATACTGCTGTAACCGTTCCGAGTACGATTGAAGGCAAAAAGGTAAGCAGATTAAATGGCACATTTGAAAATTGTAGTGCAATTTCAAAGCTTACCATTCCGGAAGGAATTACAAGTATTGGTAATGATACGTTTAAAGGTTGCAGTGGTCTCACCGCACTTCGCATTCCTTTCAGCGTACAAAAGATTGGAAGTTTTGCATTTAAGGATTGCACTAGTCTGGCAGAAATTACAATGCCGGAGAGTTTAGACATTGGTGTAGTCAATCTTAGTATGTTTGAAAACTGTACCGCACTAAAGGAAATTACAGTTCCAAAGACACTTGTAGTCTGGATTCGTATGTTTTATAACTGTAAAAATTTGAAAAGGGTCACGCTTTCAGCGGGCCTAGGAACAATTGCGGGTTTGGCATTTTCGGGTTGCACCAGCCTGGAGGAGGTACATTACGACGGCACGCATGAAGATTGGGAAAAACTGACAATTAGTAATGGAAACGAGGCGCTTACCAATGCGACAGTTTACTTTAATAACGGTACGTTTGAATACCGTGCCTTGGACGACGGTACGTTAGAAATTACGAAGTATCTAGGGACGGATACCGCCGTAACCATTCCGGATACGATTGGCAGCAAGAAGGTCAGCAGCCTAAACGGCGCGTTTCAAAATTGTGGCGCAATTACAGAAATTACCATTTCAGAAGGGATTACAAGCATCCAGGATCACACGTTTGAAGGCTGCAGCGGTTTGACCGCGCTCCGTATCCCTTCCAGCGTGAACCATATCGGAGTAATGGCGTTTGCGGACTGTACCAGCCTGGCGGAAATTACATTGCCGGAAAGCCTAAACGGCGTTGGTTCTCAGATGTTTTACAACTGTACGGTGCTAAAGGAGATTACGATTCCCAAAATAGTACGCACAATCCAGCGGGAAATGTTTTATAACTGCACAAACTTAAAAAAGGCCACGTTTTCTACGGACCTGAATAAAATTGACGAGAATGCGTTTTTCGGCTGCGACAGCCTGGCGCAGGTCTATTATGAAGGCACGCAGGAGCAGTGGGAAAAAGTGGAGGTCAGCGCGGGGAACGACGCGATTTTACGTGCCGAGGTGCATCTGGGCGACGGTTCTATATGGGAGAAGTATGAAAAAGAGGAAGAAGATTATGAATATAAGCCGTTAGGAGAAGATACGATAGAGATTACCCAATATAATGGAACTGGTACAAAAGTAGCAATTCCGGCACAGATTGCGGGGAAGAAGGTAACCAGTATAGGGGAACTTGCATTTGACAGTTGTGATACATTAATAAAAATAAAAATCCCGGATAGTGTGGAAACAATCAAAGGCTGGGCTTTTTTGGAATGTGAAAACCTTACCGAAGTGGAAATTCCGGTCTCTGTTTCTTTTATTTCAAATGAGCATGTCTTTGGCGGATGTACAAGCCTAAAAGCAATCAAAGTAGCAGACAGCAATCCACATTATTTATCAGACGACGGCATTTTATATAATAAGAAAAAAACAACATTGCTCTGTTGTCCGTCAGCGGGAAAAACAGGCGTCTTTTCGGTTCCAGATAGCGTTACAGAGATTGGATATAGTGCATTTTATGAGTGTAGTAAGCTGACAGAAGTTATTCTTCATTCTGGCGTTGCTGTGATTGGAGAACGTGCATTTGCTAATTGCAAAGGTTTAGAAAAAATAGAAATTCCAGGCAATGTAAATTTGATTGGAGATTGGGCTTTTGGGGGATGTACAAGCCTGAAGGCGATAAACGTAGCGGAGGATAATCAAAATTACGCTTCAGATGCAGGCGTATTATATAATAAAGCAAAAACAACATTGATTCGTTGTCCAATAGCGGGAAAAACAGGCAAATTTCTTATTCCAGATATCGTTACCGTTATAGGATCTGGCGCATTTAGCGGATGCGATGGATTGACAGAAGTCGTTTTTCCTTCTGGCGCTACTGTGATAGGCAGGTCTTCCTTTAAAAAGCGTACAGATTTGAATCGTAGCGACGTCCCTTCTGGCGTTACCGTGATAGGTACGCATGCGTTTGATCATTGTACAGGATTACGTAAAATTATTATTCCAGATAGCGTGAGTGAAATGGGAACTTATGCGTTTTATGGCTGTACAAATTTGGAAAGTATAGTATTATCAATAAATTTGGACATACTTGAAGACGGTCTTTTTTCCGGATGTGAAAAATTAACTGCCATTACAATCCCAGATCATGTGAACGCCATCCATTCATACGTATTTTCTGGCTGTATAAGCCTTGCATCCATAACAATGCCGGCAAGCGTAAAAGAAATCGGCGAAGACGCCACCAATCGATGCATACGTTTAAAAGACGTATACTATTCCGGCACGGAAGAGCAGTGGAAAAAGATAGCGATAGATGATACAGGCAATAGAAACGCCCCACTACGAAACGCAACCATCCATTTCAGCGACGGAACGACATTAAACGGCCCGCAGGAAGAAGAAGGCTTAAACAAAGCAAAACGGGAACTGATCAAATTAAAAGAAGGCGACGCCCTTGCGCTTGACAAAGACCTGCTGGAATACCTGTCCCCGCAGCAGATCGACGTTGTGGAAAGCTACCTCTATACCTGGCTGGCGGAAATCAATTACGCGTACAGATACCAGGGCAATAGTGAAGTAAAGAAACGCCTGATGCACAAGGCCGGGCTGGACGCGGAAGGAAATTTTGCATCCGGTACGGAGCGCGCCGTCACCCATATCGCCGTAGATACGAAATATGGCAAAAAATCGATCGAAGTAGCGTTGGAACTTGGCAAGCCGGACAACAGCGGGAACCTGTACCCGGCATATGGGACGATGACCTATGAAATACTGGAAAAAGCAAACCTGCCCCAGTCCGTGCCAAAAACCGGGCAGATCGGCAAGGCGTCCTACCTGGATATGGCAACGTTTATCTCCTATGTGGAGCAGGCGGACAACGACATGCTGCACAATACGCTCCAGTGGGAGGAGTTAAACGATTTTATGACGGCAGGCGTCTTAATGGACCGGACGGTTATGGAGCTTGTCGGGCCGCAGAACGGCTCCTACAACGACGGGGTATATACCGTATACGAGCAGGCTGTTTTGCATTATAGCAAAAAAGTAACGATTACCGGCCCGGTAAACGTATACGTCCGGCATATGGACAGCACCTTGTGCGGCGCGATCGAAAACGACCAGGTAGTCGTAGACAGCGCGGCGGCGAAATCCGGACAGTCCTCAAAAACGAACCGCGCATTAGCAAACAGCGATGGATCGGCAATGAGAGGATCCAGACAGTCTGGAAAAACGAACCACACATTGGCCGCAGGAACCGGGCGGTTATTGGATGCCGGACGTAGCGGGTTACAAGAAAATCATCTAACAGCGGCAAGCCAACCTTCCGTGTTAGCTGACGAAAATGTCAGGATGGAAGTAAACGGCGCTACCAAGAGCGTGTACCTCGCAAAAGACGATTACTACATAGATTTAAAAGGCACCGGGAAAGGCACCATGGATTACACTGTGGAGGAGATGGTAGATACAGAGACAAAGCGCAAGGTAGAGTTTTTGAAGAACCAGCTGGAAAAAGACCTGCGGTATGAAGGCTATGTGCTGGAGCCGCTGGGCATTGACAAAGACCTGTATGCGCTTAAGGTAAAAGACGGCTCCGAGACAGTTGTGAAGGCAAGTTCAGACGACCTAACGCCTACGTTTCGCAAAGTAACCGGGCTGTCGTTAAACCAGTCGAATACGGCGTTAAATACCAATACGTCCATACAGCTAAACGCCAGCTTGTACCCGTTGGACGCCAGCAACCAGAGCCTGAAATGGACGACAGACAACGGTTCGGTCATATCCGTAGGGGAGGACGGGCTGATTACGGCGACAGGCGCGGGGCGCGCGGTAGTTACGGTATCCACGCAGGACGGCAGCTACTTGAAAGCATCCTGCGTAATCGTGGTTGCAAACGCGCCGCAGCCTGGTCCAGACAAGCCAAGTGCCCCGGGCGGAAATGGAAATAACGGAAACAGTGGAAACAACGGAAATAATGGGGGCAATCAGGGCGGCGGTTCCGGCGGCAGCTTTTTCCCGTCGCAGAATCCGTCAAACCCGTCGCAGCCGTCCGCCGCAGCGCCGACTTCCCCGACCGCGCCTTCCGTACCGGGGACGGCGGTAGCGCCTCCTCCAATTATCGTAGAGCTGTATTACATTATCCGCTTTGACGTAAACGGCGGCAAGAACTTAAGCCGCCAGACGATGACCCTGTTAAAGAACGACAGCGTCGGCATCCTGCCGAAAGTGCAGCGCGACCTGTATTTCTTCAGCGGCTGGTTTACGCAGCCAAGCGGCGGGGAGCAGGTGACGAGCGACTCTGTGCTGGACGGGGCGACTACGCTGTATGCGCGGTGGACGAAAGCGGAAAAGCCGGATAAGGTAAGATCGCTGAAACTAAAATCCACGAACAAGAAGCAGGTAACCGTGCGTTTCCAAAAGGTGGAAGGGGCGCAGGGCTACCAGGTTGCCTATTCTACCAGCAAGAAATTTGCGGCTGCAAAGACGAAGCAGATCACGTCCACGTCCACCAAGGCAACCATGAAAAAGCTGAAAAAGGGCAGGAAATATTATGTGAAAGTCCGCGCATACACAGTGGATTCCGCAAAAAATAAGCTTTACGGGGCCTACAGCAAGGCAAAGCACGTGAAGGTGAAAAAGTAAGGAACATAAAGACGGGGCAAAAGCACTGCAAAACGCAGAAACAGAGCAAAAACGCTGCAAAGCGCATAGAAGTGAAAAAGCCAGGAACATAAACGAGAAAAAATCGGAAGGGGGATGCGGGCAAGATGAGGGTTTTAAAAACGGCGGCAGCCGCAGCCTGCGGCCTGGCGCTTGGGCTGGCGTTGGCCGCCCAGCCGGCCCGGGCAGAAGCCAGCGCGTGGGGGATTGAAAACAAGGCGGACAAAGAAACATGCACGGTCGGGGATACGGTCCTAGTCTCGGTTACGTTAAAAGGCAGCGACGAGGAAGAGCCGTTCCCGGTATCCGTCCTAAGCGGCACGCTGGAATATGACAACAGTTTGTTTACGGTGGAGAAGGCGGATATACTGCCAGTAGAAAGCGGAAAAGTCCAAAGCGTTTCGTTTGATAAGGATTCGTGCAGGTTTGAAATTGTATACGGGTCTGCGATTACGGTCAAAAATGGCGCTTTGCTGTTGCAGCTAAGGCTGCATACCGCGACGGATGCGTCAATCGGCAAGACGACCGTGTGCGTGACGAACCTGGAATGGAAATCTGCGGACGGACAGCAGCCGCAGCAGGTAGAACACCGTGTCCCGGTAAAGCTTGCCATTACACAAGCCCCGATCTTGCTGGGGGACGTCAACGACGACGGCGAAATAAATCTGGCGGATGTGAAGCTGGTCATGCAGCATTACAACAAGAAAAAGAAACTGAACGGCAAGCAGAAGAAGCGGGCGGACGTCAACGGGGACGGGAAAGTCAACCTGGTGGACGCGAAGCTAATCATGAAGTATTATAATGGAGAGATCGAGGAATTTTAGACGTTTCGATAATAAGACATGATGAGATATAATAAGACATGATGAGATATAATAAGACATCATAAGATATAATAAGACATCATGAATTATCATGAGATATTATGAAATATCAATGAGACATCATAAAGAATAATAAAATACGGCCCGGCGGAAAATAGAAAGGAGCATCTTATGAAACAGAGCATCAAACGATTGGCGGCAGTAGCGATGAGCCTGCTGCTGGCTGGCATGGCACGGCCAGCCCCCGCTTATGGGGCGGCGCCGGCATTAAGCGCATCTGCGGACAAAGGCAGCGCAGCAAAGGGAGAAGCTGTAACCGTCAGCATCCAGCTGAGCAATAATCCGTCTTTAAGTACGCTTGGCATGGCGTTAGGCTACGACAGCAGCGTTTTAACATACGAAAGTACCTCCTGGAGCGGTGGACTGTCCGCAAATGATATGAAAATGGCTTCGGATACAGGCGGCGAAGTCAATCTGTCCATCGTATGCGGGGAAAGCTACCTCGCGGACGGTACGATCGCGTCCGTACGGTTTGTGGCGGCTGCGGATACGGATGCAATCCCGGTCACGTTGTCCTTGCGAGATATGGCCGACGCCGAGTTGTCCGCCGTATACGACTGCAGCGTGTCCGCAAACGTAAAAACGCCGGCGCCCGCGGGAACAGATAAAGATTCGGATAAAAATTCGGATAAAGATTCAGATAAAAATACGACGTCTTCCGGAAACGGGCAAGGCAAAGACGAAGCCGTCCAAAAGAAACCAGATAAAACAGAGCCGGACAAGGCAGGGACGGATACATCCGACAAAAACGGTTCCGCAAACAACGCCAATACTGGCGAGGACGGAAGCAGCGCCAACATAAACAATGGCGGCGCGTCCAGCGCAGGGACTGCGGGAACTGCTTCTACAGGCGTGGATACAAACGGCGTTTCGGGAAATTCCGGCGCAGGTTCCAGCGGGGATAGCGCAGGTTTTCGTACGCAGCAGGTAACGGTAAGCACCCAGACAAACCAGGCGCAGGGCGGCTCTTCGCAGGGCGTGCAGTCCGCGTCAAATTCCGGCGCAGGTTCTGCGGGCGTGGATCAAAATTATAAGACAGGCGCGGGTATGGGAAATGACAGCCTTCTTATTATTGCGTCCGCCTGCGGGATTGCGGCGTTAGCGATTTTGCTTCGGCGGGCGAAAAAAGAAAAAGAAGTTAGGTAGCTGTGCCTGCAAAAGCCTGCGTAGCTTTATCTATGGGGCCCGGCAGGCGGAGCCTTCTGCTGCCGCATAAAGTTTTTAGATGGCAAATCTTGGGAGTGTCATAATTTCTGTGTAAGTTAGTTCAATAAATCCCATAAATCAGGTATTTAATTTGAAGGATTTACAAAGAAATTATGACACTCCCCAAATCCTTCATTTTTTCCCATATCTTTTCCACTTTACTTGGCATGGCGTTATTTTCTGTCCTTGCGCTTGTGAATGGAATCTTTTTAGTTTATATTTCTTTCTCTCTGTGATTATGAATCGAATCATTTTTTATTCAGGTTTCTTTTTTACGATTATGAATCATATCGTTTTTTTATCCATGCTTATTTTCAGTTCAAGCCGCAATGCCATGCCCAATGCGCATGTAACAGAAGTAACCATAAAAAGAAGAAAGAAAATTTTATGATAACCAGCTGGGGCCAGACCGCAAGCCCTCTCTGATGTGACTACGCAGGGATGTTAGAAATTCTTAGCATTCTG
>CASUON010000112.1 GCA_949457475.1 uncultured Lachnospiraceae bacterium | reverse complement strand
TGCAGGGCATCTTTGTAATCGCCCACCCGGACGTCCAGTATGCTTAACGCTTTTTTATCATCGCCTTTTTGCGCGCTGGAGACGGCCCTCTGGTAATCGCATTCACGCCGTTTTTCCTGCGTATCCTTGTATCCAATGCTGCGGGCAAACATTGTGCTGGCGCGTTCATAGTCTTTGATACGCATCAGCAGGCTGCCTTCTTGGTAAAATGCCGCCGGCGTACGTAAATATAATACGCCCCCCACGACACCCGCTAGGATGGCCAATGTCACCAGCTTTTTTAACATGCCTTTATTTTTTTCATTTTTTTCCGCCTTTTGCTTCAAGCGCCTGCATTCTGCAATCTGCTGCGGAATATCTTTATATTCTCTTTTTATTTTCAGAAATTCTTCGATCGCTTCTTCATAGTCCATTGCGGTTTTTGCATTTTCTTTTATATGAACCCCTGTCTGGTACACTTCCTGCCGATACTGCTCGCGTGCTTTTGGCAGGCATTTTTTACACCATTTTTTATAAACTTCACTTTCGCCATAGTTGCCAAGCGACTGGAACATTTTAATTGCCTGCCGGTACATCTGCACACGGTCTTTTGCCTGATACATCTTATCTGCGCCGTTCATCCTGCGGATCGCTTTCTGGTAATCTGCTTCCAGCTGCTGTTCAGGCGTTAAGTAAACCGCTTTTTTCTTCTTTTTCGCCATACGTGCCTCCTTATAATGTTATCTTATCTTCATTTAGAAGGAAATGCAAGTATTTCTTCCTTGCAGAAATAAAAAACGCTTGTCTATAAACCACGATCACATCCAATATCATTTACTTTACGAAATTGTTATCCACCGAAACGGGCAAAGACTAAATAGAGCGCAAGCTTAATCAAAATAAAAAGCGGAATAATGCGCAGTTATAGAAAAATTTACGAAAAAATCAGTTTTCGATAAGATTTGTTAGATATATAATAGAGCCAAAGTAAGAAGGCAATATTTTTGAGTACAGTGGAGCAGACAGATCAGCGGGGCTTAGAGCGTCTGAAATCACTCCGATATATATTTCATATGTATTAAAATTTGATTATCCATTATAGGTACCTCCTGTTTATCATAGATTAGATTGCCTAGACCCAAATCTATGATAACATGGAGGTTTTATTTTTGATACTTTACCCTTTGTTATTTTACAATTATTTTCTGTTTCTTAGAAAAAACGCCCGCTAATTTGTTTCCAGCGCTGTCTAGCGTATATGCCCGGACACGGATATAATACGTTTTTCCGCTTTTCAAATCCGTAAGCACATAGGGCGCGGTTTCCGTTTCTTTTTTCTTTGCGTCATCCATCGACGTGTTTAGCGCATATTGCACAAGGTAGCCGTCGCAGCCTGCCAGCGGCTCAAATTCAACGGAAACTTTTCCTTTTTCACGGCTTTTTAGCGTAAAGGCGACTGTCTTATCCGGCGCGGATACATACGCCTCCACGTCCGCCCCGTTTGCGGCCTCCAGGCTAAAAGGCAGAATACACGCCGGCGCTATGCCATCCCACTCCGGCGACAGCGTATGTTCCGCCAGCTTGGTATCTTCCGCTTGCAGCTGCCTGTCCGTTACGTTTAAAAACGTCTCGTCCCCCCGGCTGTCATCCCACGTACAGTCTACATTGTACCAGGCGTCGCCCATCCGCACCTTGTTCCACGCATGGCTTGCGCTCGTAACTGTTACACAAGGGATGCCCGCACGGTTGCATAAAAGTGAAAATAACTGCGCGTAGCCCATGCAGACGGTCGAGCGTTCGAATAAAACCGCGCTGATACAGCTCTGGCTCATCACTTTATCATCCGGGTCGTCATCTGTAATATCGTTATTATACGCTACATGGTCGCAGACAATCTGGTGGATCAGCGTCTCTTTTTCCACAACAGTCTGCGCCAATTCAATCTGCTGCTCCCATTCATCCAGCTGTTTTGCAAAAGCGGCCGTATAGGCGGCGCGCTCGC
This sequence comes from uncultured Lachnospiraceae bacterium, assembly GCA_949457475.1. GTDB lineage: Bacteria > Bacillota > Clostridia > Lachnospirales > Lachnospiraceae > Eubacterium_J. The sequence goes on along the minus strand of CASUON010000112.1, from coordinate 8,200 downwards.
TGCCATTAGCAAACGCTTCATACAGCCCGATCGTCATCGTCTCTGATTTCTCAGAATAGATTACGGCGTTGCGCATAAAATAATATTGCGGGTTTTCAAACAAAAAGCATTGGAATACTTTTTTCATCTGCTCCGTAGACAGCCCCTGGTAGGAGGCCATCGGCAGAATGTATGTCTGTACTTCTGTGTTGTTGCGCGTTACTTTTGTCATCTGGAAATTATCCGTACCTGTCAGATAGCGGTCGGCCGCCTGTTTTAGATTTAAATACAGATTTTTTTCCCTTGTATCCAGCTGGCTGAAATAATAATCATTCCCACTGCCCGCCCACACACTTTCTGATAGGCGGTAGTCGTCGGGCTTTGCACTCTTTATAGCCGACTTTTGCAGCCTGGCTGTCGCTCCCGCAATCGATTCTACCTGGCAATAGTCGGTCTGCACGCCTGTATACGGCTGCCAGCGCGTATCCGTATCTACTCGCAGAATCTGCCTTGGCATGCCGGCTTGTGCTTTAAACGGAATTTTTAGAATTGTACCTGTGAATGTCAGCAAAAACATAAATCCGGCAATCAGCTTTTTCGTATTCATTCCTAGGATTCCTTTCTATCGTACTATCTATGGTACTTTAAATTGCACGTTGCGCCATACGTCAGTTTTCTTCAAATCATATGTCCTGCCGTGCGCTGTACGCCCCTATTTATTATTAATACGAAACTCCGGCTCATATTTTTGGAATAAGGCCCTGCTTAATTCAATTTCTTCTTCCGCCTGCAAGCTGTTTTGAAAACAGACCGTTCCGGGACTTTTGCGCGCCGATCGAAGCCCCGCCTCCATCAGGCGCCGGCGCATCTCACTCGCAGTCCCACTGCCCCCGTCAAAAATACGTACCTGCCCGCCTGCCAGCTGCGCCACCAGCCGGCGCAGAAAGGAATAATGCGTACAGCCTAGTACAATGGAATCTATGTTTCCAATATAGGGGGACAGCAGCCCCGTTAAAAACTGCTTCAGGTCGTCGCCCCCCGTATTTCCGCTTTCCACAAAATCCATCAGCCCTGGGCAGGGCAGGCCGATAATATCGGCCTGCGCCTCATACTGCATCCGCAGGCGCCGGAACTTATCCCCGCGTATGGTCATTGGCGTCGCCATTACCAGTACGGTCGGATGCCCCGGCTGCAGCGCCGCGGGCTTTAGCGCCGGTTCAATTCCAACCAGCGGCAGCTGCGGATACATCTGCCGTAAGCTGCGCACGGCCGCGGCGGTTGCGGTATTGCAGGCAACTACGATCCCTTTTGCCCCTTGCCGCAGCAGCCGCTCTACGTTCAGAAATGTAAACCGCCGGACTTCATCCAACGTTTTTGTGCCATAAGGGGCGTTCTTAGAATCGCCAAAATAAATATAATCTTCATTCGGCATCACTTCATATAATTCTTTTAATACGCTGATTCCACCCATACCGGAATCAAATACCCCGATCGGGCATTCTTTTTTGTCCATTCGCCTGTCCTTATGTATTTTAATATTTATTTAGAGTTTTATTTTGATATTCTACGTTTACATCCACTTCTACCAGATTTCCAGCCGCGTCCGTAATCCCGTCTACATGGAAATCAGAACCGGAATACTGCCCGCTGTTATACTGCCAGTATACTTCATTGCCAGTACCGGTATAGCCGGAGCCTAGCTTCAAGCTCCGGTAGCGCGCGATCCATAAGTCGATCCCATCCAGCTGCGTCTTATCCAGATTCGTATCAAAAAACGACTGATAGCTGTATAACACAAACTGGTACCCTGCGTTTTCAACTACCTGTTTAAACGCGAGGATCATCTGGTGCAGCGTTTCTTTTGCCATGCCCGCGGATTTGTGTACCGCGTCTTCCATATCCATCGCGATCGGATATTCCAGTTTCCGGTTGTTCAATATCTGGAGCACTGTGCGCGCTTCTTCTTCGGCTTCTGCAACCGTAGTCGCCCGGCTGTAGCAGTACACGCCCAGCGGCATTCCGGCCGCGGCGGCATCCTGGTATTTTGTCTCAAACGTGAAATCTTCCAGGTAATGGTTGCTGATACGCAAAAACGCAAAATCAATTCCGGAATCTTTTACACGGCTCCAATTCACTTCTTCCTGCCAGCGGGAAACGTCAATCCCGTTTTTGACGCCCGGCGTCACAGTGACGATTACTTTTGCGCTCTTTCCGGCAACGGTAGCCGTTACTTCTGTCGTCCCGACGCCTACGCCTGTAATGCCGCCTTCGGAATCAACTTTTGCGATCTGGGCGTCTGCTGATTTCCAGACGGCCTTGCCCTGGCGGTAGGTCGACAGCTCTAACGTCTTCGTATCACCTACGCATAGTTTCAATGTACGCGTATTTAAAGAAACGCCGCCGATCAAATAACTTACCGCAAAGCAGCGCCTGCCTTCCCCGCCTGTCCCGACTGCGGACACCCGGTAATAATAAGTCCGGTTGTCTTTTAGCTGCGTATCGGTATATTCGGCCTCCTGCAGCCCCTGCGCAATACAGGTATAGTCGCCGGAGCTAGACGCCGCGCGGTACAAGTTATAGCTAAACGCCCCGGCCGGTTTATCCCAGGTAATGTGCAATGCGTCCGCCGCTGTCTGGCGGATTTTCAGGCCGTTTGGAGCCCCCGGAGCCATGTCCCCTTTTTGCACATTGCTTGGCTGGCTCTTGCCTTTATATTTCTTCGTTTCATAAAGCGCCCGGATGCGATAGTAATAAGCCGCCCCTGGCGCTACCGAGCGGTCTTCGTAGCCGCTTGCCAGCGCGCCGGACACATCCGCGATCTTTTTGAATTTTTTATCCGGGTACTGGCTGCGGAACACCCGAAAGCCGGTTACATCCGCGTATTGTTCCCAGGATAACACAAGGCTGCGGTTTTCGAAATTGCTTTTTACCCCGGTCAGGTTTGGCGCCGCCATCTGCGTCTGCGCCATTTTACTTGCAGACAACTCCCCGGTTAAAACCGACGCGTCCGCAGACTGTACATAGCCGCAGATTTTATAATAAAACGTCTTGCCAGGCACTACGCCGGTATCCGTATAAGATACGGTCGTATGGTTGTTAATATCCTTGATTTTTTTATATGTCCCATCTTCTTTCGTGCTGCGGTAAATATAATACCCGGTCACGCTGTCCGACTGCTGCCAGCCTAGGTTTATGGAATAATGGTTGTTCGCCTCGCAGGAGACAAGCTCTATGGCAGGCATCGTGATCGCCGTTTCCACTGCTTTGGAATACTTGGAATATACCGTTTTTTGTTCCACCTCACGTACCGCGCGCACACGGTACATATATACCAGCCCGGCGGCAATGTCTTCATCCGTATAAGAAAGCTCTGCGGTTTCTGCAATTACCGTGTACGCAGCCTCCCCTTTCGCTTTCCGATGAAGCTCATATTTTTGCGCGCCGGATACTTTCTTCCATTCAATGACCGCCGCCTTTAACTCTGAGACCGCAGAATGGATAATTTTGGGTTTCTTCAAGCAAGGCTGGGCTGTGGCGGAACTATAATTTCCAGCTTTATTATTTTTATCGAGCGCGCATACCCGCAGGCGGTATTCCGTCCCCGTCGACAGTTTTTTACATTTATAAGTAAGCACTTCCGCAGCTACTTTCCCCGCAACCGTATACGTTTGGCCATCCACCGAATACTCGATTTGGTATCCGGCCGCGTCCGCAACCGCGCTCCAGGTTAATGTAACCACGTTGTATGCAATTTTTGTCGCCGTCAGCTGCTCCGGGGCAGGCAAGATCGAATCTGGCCTTGCCTGCCGGAGGGTTTTCCCCTCTTCCCGCAGCCGGCTATCCAAAACCGGCTGCCCTGGGGCCTCGCTTTCCTTTTGCATGCCGTCGGTTAACGCTTGCGGATTACGCTCGCTTTCCTTTTGCATGCCGTCGGTTGATGCTTGCGGATTACGCTCGCTTTCCTTTTGCATGCCGTCGGTTGATGCTTGCGGCATTTGCCGCCCGGCCTGTAGTACGCCCTCCAGGGTCGGCTGTGCCGCGGCCTGTACCTGGTATGGCGGGCATCCGCCACATACCGCCCATACCGATAAGGCCGCTACAGCCGCTATCATTTTGATTTTATTTGTCATCCCTTCCTCCATGATATATCCTTCCATTTACGGATCAGTGCAAGCCCATACGTGCCGTAACCTAAATGCGTCGCGACGCTTAACGGGATAGGCGCCATGCTGCAGTGGACGCCAAAGTACTGCTCAAAGCTTTCTTTCAATTTCTTTGCTTCTTCCTTTGGCATACTTGCGGCGGACGCCAGATAAAATTCCCCGATCCCGCTTGCGTGAAAACGTTCGGTAATATCGCGCTGTATAGCCTGCATCATTTTTTTGCGTACCGCCTTGTCCCCGCGTACTTTTTCGGCCACCTCGATTTTATCCCCCTGCAGATAGAGCAGCGGTTTAATGTTCAATACATTTCCAATCGCCGCGGAGCCTGCGGAAATACGCCCGCCCTGTTTTAAATACTTTAGGTTTTCTACGGTAAGGTAGATGATGCACTCGTTTTTGACAGCATGCAGCATATCCCGGATTTCTATCGCGCTATGGCCTTGCAGCGCCTTTTTGCGCGCCTCTAGCACCGCGCCTTTTTGCGTAACGGATACCCGGCCAACGTCGGCTACCACTACCCGGCCTTCATACTCCTGCGCCAATGCCATCGCCGTTTCGCACGAACTGCTTAATCCGCTGGACATCGGAATATAGAGCAGCTGCCCATACGTTTCAAGCACCTGCTCCCATAGCTGCTTTACATCATAAGGGCTTGGCTGCGACGTATATATTTTGCTCCCTTCTTTTTGCTTTTTGAAAAATTCGTCGTGTGTGATCGTCTGGCCTTCCAGATACAGCACATCGTCAATATAAAAGGGCATCGGCAGCACAAATACGCCGTACCGTTTCGCCTTTTCCTGGGATATGCCCGAATTGCTGTCCGTTACAATCGCTGTCTTTACCATGCAAATTCATGCTCCTTTTCTGGTTTTGCATTATTTACGGCATTATAGCTGATAATACATCAAATGTTTTTCCAATACCGGCGTTATTTTACCGCCAGCGTTGCGGTATTTTTCATACAGCGCGTTCAGCCGCTGTACTTTTTTCGCGTTATCTGTTTCAAACTTCGGTATCGAAAGCTGGTAATTCGGATTCGATTTAAGCGCTGCGCGGATATCTTTCGCAAACGGGCAATATTGGATCAAAATATCCCGCGACACTTTATTTAGGCGCACGCTGCCTTTGGATTCAAATTTAATCCAGTTTTGGTAATCCTTTACGAATACTTCCCGGTAATTATTTTTCGCCCGCGCGATCGCCAATTTCAACTTGTCTTTCGCGTCGGCTGACAAGTCGCGGTTTTTGCGGTAAAACTGGATATAATCGCAATATTCCGACGTCAGCGATTTCTCACGGATATCGTTCCAACGCACACCCTGTATTTTGCGGCACATCTCCCAGCGGTACCTGCCGGCGGTCTCTAGCATCAGCTCATCTAAGTCTGCCACTGTAAAAATAGAAAACAAAAACCGCGCCGGTGAATCCCTGCGCTTATCGGCGGTTTCCTGCCACATCATTGCGCGCGTGCCTACATTTGGCATCAATATCATGTCCGGAAATACTTCCAGCATAATCGTCTCATGGTTCATGATATCCAGGCCAGGCGCCGGGAAATTGACTTCTCGGTACATTAAGGAGAAATCCACTTCGCGTACCCGGTCTAGCGCCTGCTCCAGTTTTTCCGCCGTGACAGCCATTTTATCCAGTGTGTTGATCAGGTCGTCTTCACTTAAAATCGGGCAGAACGTCGTAATCTTGCCGCAAGTAATCCGGTTCGCTGACGTAAACAGATTTTTGATTTCAAACTTGACTTTTTCTTCCTGGTTATGCAGCAGCGCTTTGGCCTGTTCCTCTGTAATGTCCCCGTTTTTCCGCATTTCAATTAAATTTGCCGGATAATCGAGGTCGAATTCATTTTTGGACGGCTCTTTCCTACCATGGTATATGCTCTTAAGCCATTCGTATATCGTATATACACGTTTGGAATGGAACTGCTTCATACGCCCAGTCAAGTCAAACAGCGCTTTTGCATTCTCTTCCCCCGCAAGCTTTACATCCATAAAACCGAAATTCAGGAACATTTCAATAACCGGCGTAATCGTATTCTCATCTTTGACAGCCTGCATGAAAGCTTTTGTATACACATCGTAAAACATCGGGGAAAGCTGTTTACGGATTTTGTATACTGCGGAATCCGTAGACGCTTTATCCGGAAGTTTGCGGTACGCTTCTACCTGCTGGCGGATCGCTTCAATTTCTTCTTTCTTAAATTCTGCGTACTCCAAAATATGCCCCAAACAATCCATCGATACGATATCCATATTTTCAAAGCGGGCTGCCGCCGCACTGTTAAAATCATATTCCATATATTGGCGGATGCGTTCTTCTGCCAGCGCAGCGTCGTATATTTTTACTTTCCGGATAAAATCCGCGATAAAGGTAAGCTCCTTTTTGATCGGCTCCAAGTCCATCTGCCGTTTGCCCGCGCGTACTGCCAAGTCAAAAAACAGCCAGAAAATATCGTTTTCCGACTCTGACAAAAGCAGGCTCTTATACTCGGACAAATAAGACACCATTTCCCTGATCGCCTGAAGCGCACGCAGCGTCTGCAAGGATGCCTGCATAATCGCGCCTACGCACAAATCCCGGTCCTGCTCCATCAGCTGTATATACATTTTCTGATATTTGCTGACTAGGCTCACACTGCGGCTGATCTCCCAGTCCTCTACTTTATACTGCGGTTTTAAAAACGGAAACGCATCCATTTGTTCAATGGCGTGTTCATCCAGCTGGTATTTTTCACATATTGTATGGTAGTCTTTATACACGGTCTGCACAAACGCATAATACTGCCGAATCCGGTTTTGCATATCCAGATACAGCCCAAATATCTGGTGGCGCTGCGCGATCAACGCATATAAAAAGACGCTGCAAAAACGCTGGTTTTGCTCAATCAAAACCTTTAATTCCTCCACATTTTTGCATGGAAACAATATAATCGTCGCATCTTCCGCCGCAATAAAATCGTTGATAAACTGCCCGTTAGCCATAATGCCTATGATCGCGTTTTTCCTTAACGTAATTTCTGAAAAATCCAATTTCTGAATGACAGAGCCCTCCTGGATCAGATACAGACCCTTTACTTCATCGTCCCTTTTGGCAATTACCTGCCCTTTTTGAAATTTCATTACTTCCATAACTAGTCCCACCTGCCTTTTTCTTTAAATGTCTTCCTATCACTGCTAACTATAATAACTAATATACTTACAATAATAAAATTACAACAATAAATTTACACTAACAAGCTCACTCCAACCTAGGAATTTTCCTGTCCTTAAAATAGAACTCCTTATCGCGTTCATCCACCTGGCGCAGTACGTTACACGGGTTTCCCACTGCTACTACGTTTGGCGGAATATCCTTTGTAACGACGCTTCCCGCGCCGATTACCGTATTCTCGCCAATCGTAACGCCCGGCACAAGAATGGCCCCAGCCCCGATCCAGCAATTCCTGCCGATATGGACTGGCACATTATACTGGTAGACCTGTTCCCGAAGCTGCGGCAGTATTGGATGTCCCGCGGTAGCTACAACAACATTCGGGCCAAACATCGTATAATCCCCTACGTAAATATGCGTATCGTCCACTAGCGTCAGGTTAAAGTTCGCATAGACATAACTACCGAAATGGACGTGGCGCCCGCCCCAGTTCGCGTGCAACGGCGGCTCTATATAACAGCCCTCCCCAATTTCGGCAAACATCTCCTTAAGCATCCGCTCCGCTTCTCCAGCTCGGTTGGGCGCGTCCTGTTAAACTCATACAGCCGGTCCAGAGACAATAGCTGCTCTTTTACCAGCGTTTCATCATTTGGCAAGTATAACGCCCCACTGTGCATTTGTTCATATATATTCATATGATTGCCTCCTACGCCTTTTATGTATCCTTATCCTATCACAACATTTTTGCGCTGTAAACAATCCATTTTTCAGAAATATTTTAAAATTCCTGTATAAAATATTTTCCACTTTCACATAATACTTCCTGTAAAGTCAATCAGGTGATCTATATATCTGGCATTAAATAATTGCCAGATATATAGCCCCTCCGGGGGATG
>CASUON010000111.1 GCA_949457475.1 uncultured Lachnospiraceae bacterium | reverse complement strand
AATAATACGGCGTCCTCGTAGTTGTAGCCTTCCCAGGTCATAAACCCGATTAACGGATTTTTCCCAAGCGCCAGCTCGCCCTGCGAAGTAGAAGGCCCGTCGGCAATTACCTCCCCGACTTCTACATGTTCTCCTTTAATTACAATTGGCCGCTGGTTATAGCAGTTGCTCTGGTTGCTCCTTGAAAATTTTGTCAGGCGGTAGGTGCTCAGCGTCCCGTCGTCATTGCGCACCCGAATTTCATTGGAAACGGCGCTCTCTACAATACCGGCCTTTTTCGCAAGTACACAGACGCCGGAGTCCACCGCGGCTTTCGGCTCCATACCGGTGCCGACTACCGGCGCTTCGGTCGTCAAAAGCGGCACTGCCTGCCGCTGCATGTTCGACCCCATCAGCGCGCGGTTCGCGTCGTCGTTTTGCAGAAACGGGATAAGCGCTGTCGCAACGGAAAATACCATTTTCGGCGATACGTCCATATAATCGAACATCGTCTTATCATATTCCTGCGTTTCCTCCAGGTAGCGCCCAGATACAGAATTGCGCACAAAATGGCCTTCTTCGTCTAGCTTTTCATTCGCCTGCGCTACATGGTAATTGTCTTCCTCATCTGCGGTCATATAGATAACTTCATCTGTGACCCTTGGATTTTTCGGGTCGGTCTTATCGATCTTGCGGTATGGCGCTTCTACAAAACCGTACTCGTTAATGCGCGCGTAGCAGGCCAAGGAATTGATCAGGCCGATGTTCGGGCCTTCTGGCGTCTCGATCGGGCACATCCTGCCATAGTGGGAATAGTGCACGTCGCGGACCTCAAATCCGGCACGATCCCGGGACAACCCCCCAGGCCCCAGCGCTGATAGACGCCGTTTATGCGTCAACTCGCCCAGCGGGTTATTCTGGTCCATAAACTGCGACAGCTGGGAAGAACCGAAAAATTCTTTGACAGCCGCCGTAACCGGCTTGATATTAATCAGGCTCTGCGGGGAAATCCCTTCCAAATCCTGCGTTGTCATACGCTCACGAACTACGCGTTCCAGCCTGGAAAGGCCAATCCGGTACTGGTTTTGCAGCAGCTCGCCTACCGCGCGGATACGCCGGTTGCCCAAATGGTCAATATCATCGTCGTTGCCTATTTTCCACTCCAGATGCATATTATAATTAATGGATGCGAAAATATCCTCCTTCGTAATATGCTTTGGAACGAGGCCGCTTACGTTTTTACGGATTTCGTTTTTCAAGTCTTCGATATCAGCGCCTGCATTTTCGTCCAGAATCTGCTTTAACACCGGATAATATACAAGCTCATGGATGCCCACTTCCTCTTTGTCAATTTCCGGGCACCATACGTTAAAATCTACCATCATCGAAGAAAGTACTTTCACATTCCGCTCTTCCGTCTGAATCCATACATACGGGACAGCCGCATTTTGAATCTTTTCCGCTGCTTCGCGGGAAAGCTCCGTCCCCGGCTGGAGCTCGATTACTTCCCCGGTCTCCGGATCAGGAAAAGAAACCGGCTGCGCAAGTACCTGTCCTTTCAGACGGTTCTTAAAATGAAGTTTTTTATTAAATTTATAACGCCCTACCTTAGCCAAGTCATACCTTCTCGGGTCAAAAAACATTGCTGTAATCAGGCTTTCGGCGCTGTCAACCGTCAGCGGTTCGCCCGGGCGGATTTTTTTATATAATTCCAGCAAGCCTTGTTCATAGTTCGTCGCAACGTCTTTGCCAAAACTTGCGACAATCTTAGGCTCTTCACCAAATAATTCAACGATTTCCTGATTCGTGCCCACACCCAGCGCCCGGATCAGTACAGTAATCGGGACCTTTCTTGTCCTGTCCACACGGACATAAAACACGTCATTGGAGTCTGTCTCGTATTCCAGCCATGCGCCACGGTTCGGAATTACAGTACAGGAGTATAAAGTCTTTCCCACTTTATCATGAGAAATCGCATAGTAAATACCAGGAGAACGTACCAGCTGGCTTACAATTACACGTTCTGCGCCGTTAATGATAAACGTACCTGTCTCTGTCATCAATGGCAGATCTCCCATAAAAATCTCATGGTCGTTGATTTCGCCATTTTCTCGGTTATACAGCCTGACTTTTACTTTTAAAGGAGCCGCATAGTTCGCATCTCGTTCTTTACATTCCGGGATTGTATATTTTACGTCATCCTCACACAATGTAAAATCAACAAAATCCAGACTCAGATGCCCACTGTAGTCTGAAATCGGAGAGATGTCTGCAAATACTTCTTTCAGCCCTTCTTTTAGAAACCATTGATAGGAGTCTTTTTGGACTTCGATCAAATTAGGCATTTCCAGAACCTCTTTTTGTCTCGAGTAACTCATACGTATACCTTTACCAGTATTTACCGGACGTATTCTGTTTTTCTCCATATGACGTTTCACCTCTCGTTTTTTATTCTTGTGCAGACAATAAAGTCCCCGGCAAACCAGTTCCTAAATCCATTGTCCACAGGCATCCCATAGCTGCCGCCTGGGACAGAAGCATATAGACCCCTGCGCGGTTCACAATCCCCTATCGCCCAAAGGGCAGCCGCGAAACAGGATTTTTGCAGGCAGTGCATCTGGTAAATACACATCTTGTTATATGCTGTGCTCTGACAACTACATCTTGTGGTTACTATGATTTTCTAACATCGAATTGAAAAAGGGCGCAAAAAACCAATTTCCCACAATAAGTGCACTATATGATATCACAAGTCACTTGCAAAGTCAAGAAATATTTTCCTCCGCAAACATAATACGCTATAGCTCAGCCCAGGACTTTGCATTCACAACAAAATCCTGGGCTGAACTGTAACCATAATACAAAAAGAGCGGTTCTTAATACTTAATAATAGAAAGAATCGCTCTTTTTGCTCTTGCTGTATTTTTGCGTTTTTAATAGCTTTTTCCGCTATCTTTTATCACTGTGCCGCCGATTCGTTTATATCATGGCGTCTACATAATTCCTATTTCAGGGTAGCTTTCGCGCCTTCTGCTTCCAGTCTGGACTTGATATCTTCTGCTGTAGCCTTGTCAGCCTGCTCTTTTACGATCTTTGGAGCGCCGTCTACAACTGCTTTTGCTTCCTTTAAGCCAAGGCCGGTAACTTCACGAACAACCTTAATGATCTTAACCTTGTTAGGGCCAACTTCTGTCAGCTCTACATCAAATTCTGTCTTTTCTTCTTCAGCTTCTCCGCCTGCCGCGCCTGCTGCAACTACAACGCCTGCTGCCGCAGATACGCCGAATTCTTCTTCACATGCTTTTACTAAATCGTTTAATTCTAATACGGTCAGGCCTTTGATAACCTCAATAATTTCAGCTGTTGTCATTTTAATTTTCCTCCTAAATATTATTCTACGAATAAACCACAATCCACCTGCTGTTATATTACTGCGCTTTATGATTATGCTTTTATCACCAAACTTTTATAGCTAAGCTTCGATGATTAAGACTCTGATTAAGACTCTGCTGGAGCTTCTGCTTCTGCGGCTGGGGCTTCTGCCTGCGCCTCTGCAGCCGGAGCAGCTTCGCCGTCGCGTTCCGCAATCTGCTTAATAACACGCGCAAAGTTGGCAATTGGCGACTGGATGCTTCCAAGCAGCTTGGAAAGCAGCTCTTCCCTGGATGGAATCTCAGAGATTGCCTTCATTCCTTCCGTGTCATAAAAATTCCCTTCTACAACGCCTGCTTTAATCTCCAATTTTGGAGCTTTCTTTGCAAATTTTGCAAGTTCCCTGGCAGCTGCAGTCGCGTCGTCTTTAGAAATAGCAATCGCGTTCGGCCCTTCCAAAGACCCGCACAAACTTTCGCAGTCCGTACCTTTAAAAGCAAAGTTCATCAATGTATTCTTATACACTTTGTAAGTAATACCGGCTTCTCTAAGCTGTTTACGAAGCTGTGTATCTTCCGCAACAGTCAGCCCGCGGTAATCTACAATGACAACAGATTGCGCGTCTTTGATATGCTCTGCGATTTCCTGTACGATTGGCTGCTTTAATTCTACTTTTGCCACGAATGTGCACCTCCTTATAGTATTTTGCTACTGTTTTTATATTGCTCGGAAGGTTTTCCGTTATTTTATGAATATCAAAAAACCCCTTCTGCAAAAGACAGAAGGGGTTCTAATTCCATAAACAGACTATACAATCTGAAAAACTCCTCGGCAGGCCATTCTTACCGCGTCCGTACGCAAGATTGAACTGTTACGCCTTCTGGCGCCTGCTGTCTTCGGCAATACGTCGTTATTATAATACCGTTATCTATATCTGTCAACAACTATTTCATCAGGCTGAGCACGTTTATTTTAACGCCAGGCCCCATCGTCGAAGCTACGGTGCAGCTACGGATGAACTGGCCTTTTACTGCGCTTGGCCTTGCTTTCATAATTGCTTCCATAAGGCTTTGGAAGTTGTCCGCTAACTTATCTTCTTCAAAGGATGCTTTCCCAACTGGCACGTGGATAATATTGGCCTTATCCAACCTGTATTCAATCTTACCGGCTTTGATATCGTTGATCGCTTTTGTTACGTCCATTGTAACCGTACCTGCTTTCGGGTTTGGCATTAAGCCTTTCGGCCCGAGCACACGGCCCAGCCGTCCCACAACGCCCATCATGTCTGGCGTAGCTACTACTACGTCAAAGTCCAGCCATCCGTCGTTTTGGATCTTCGGAATCAGCTCTTCCCCGCCTACATAATCAGCGCCTGCTGCCTGTGCTTCGTCCAGCTTTACCCCTTTTGCAAATACCAATACTTTTACGGTCTTACCAGTTCCATGAGGCAGTACTACCGCACCACGAATCTGCTGATCTGCATGGCGCCCGTCGCAGCCTGTTTTGATGTGCACTTCAATCGTTTCATCAAATTTTGCTGTAGCTGTTTTTTTTGCCAATGCGATCGCTTCTTTCGGTTCATACAAAACAGACCTGTCTACCTGCTTTGCGCGCTCAACATAATTCTTACCTCTTTTTCTCATTACAATTACCTCCTAGTGGTTTTAGCGAGAAGATGTCCCTCCCACGATAAAGTATTAAATGCCGCTGTAATAATGGCAAACAGCAGCGATCTATTTTCGTCTTATATTATTTGCCTAAGTCTTTTTTGATTATTTACTGGTTATTTTTCTACTTCAACGCCCATGCTGCGCGCTGTACCGGCAATCATGCTCATTGCCGCTTCTAACGACGCCGCGTTTAAATCCGGCATCTTTAGCTCCGCAATCTCCTGCAATTTTGCTTTGGAAAGCGTTGCGACTTTATTTTTATTCGGTACAGCGGAAGCTGTTTTCAGATTGCAGGCTTTCTTAATCAGTACCGGCGCCGGCGGCGTCTTTGTAATAAAACTAAAGCTACGGTCGGCATAAACCGTAATTACTACCGGGATAATCATATCGCCCTGGTCTGCGGTCCTTGCGTTAAACTGCTTCGTAAACTCAACAATGTTCACGCCGTGCTGGCCGAGCGCCGGGCCAACAGGCGGAGCCGGTGTTGCCTTTCCGGCCGGAATCTGCAATTTAATATATCCTGTTACTTTTTTTGCCATTTTGGTTGCCTCCTGAATGTTCGATAAAATACTTCGATAAAAATACGTCGATAGGTTGTCCTATAACTTCTTTACATCTGCGAAACTTATTTCAACCGGCGTTTCGCGGCCGAACAGATCCACGTTGATCGTTACGATCTGTTTACTGCGATTCATACTTTGAATCACACCGACAGTATCCTGCCAGACACCGCCGGTCACAGTAACAGTGTCTCCTTCATCAAAATCCACCATTACTTCCTCAGACTCGATTCCCAATGGTCTCATTTCAGCTTCTGTAAGCGGTACAGGCTTGGAGCCAGGACCGACAAAACCAGTCACTCCTCTGGTATTTCTGACAACATACCATGTGTCATCATTCATAACCATATTAATGAGTACATATCCCGGAAACATCTTTTTCTGAACCTGCTTCTTGGCACCATTTTTTAATTCGACAACATCCTGCAACGGAACCCGGACTTCCAGTATCTGGTCTTCCAGGTGCCTGTTTTCGATTGTTTTATCAATGTTCGCCTTAACCTTATTCTCATAACCGGAATAAGTATGAACTACATACCAGTTCGTTTCTGCCATTGACCAGTCCTCCTTACAAATTGACCAGGAAATCAACGCCATACTGAATAATAAAATCCAACAGGGCAATAATCAGACCTAAAATAACTGATACTATGACAACGGCTGTCGTCTCTTTGGCAAGCTGTTCTTTTGTAGGCCACATAATTTTACGAAATTCGGCCTTCAGGCCAGTGACCCAGCCTGATTTTTGGGTTTCTATTTCTTTTTCTTTTCCCATAACTTGTCACTTCCTTTGCTCTATCCGTTTGATCCGAATTATTTGGTCTCCTTATGCGGAGTATGCTTCCTGCAGAACCTGCAGTACTTGTTAGTCTCCATTCTTTCCGGATGAGCCTTTTTGTCCTTTGTCATGTTGTAATTACGCCGTTTGCATTCTGTACATGCCAATGTAATTCTTGTGCGCACAACTTCCACCTCCATTAAAATTAAATTCTTACTTCGATTCTTTAATTTTAGGCATAAAAAAAAGACCTACTTCCATCGCATAGCTAGAATATCACGTTTTTTGTTATGCGTCAATATTTATTTCTTCTTTTTTCTGTTAAAAGATAAAATATTTCTGAATTATTTTTCTTTTTTTGTAATGTATTCCCTTCTTTTTTCCGATATTATAATTAATAAATGGATTTATATTACCCGTGCAGTTTTTACTGTACGAGCGTCTTATGTCATGCAACGGACGCTCTGCATTTCATGGAAGAAAGGAGGGGATTTGATGGCGTCATGGATTAGTTCTGCCTACGATTACTATCTGTCGACGTATGGCTCGCAGCAGACATCACGCTACGATTCTCATCGCAAAGAGGATTTACGCAATACCGTCAACAGGATCAAAATTCTGAACAAAGAATCTCCTCTCTACAAAATCAGGATTTCAAAAGACGTTCAGAAATTTGCTATCGACATAAAAGAGAGCACGCGCAATATCAAAAATATTGTCGCCGCATTTTCAGAAACAGAAGATGGTATTGGCGCTGCGTTTTATAAAAAGATCGCGTCGTCTAGCGATGAAGACGTCGCAACAGCAGAGTACATTGGCGACCATTCATCTTTTACTACCAGCGAAGGTTTTGAGATCGAAGTGCACCAGCTGGCTACGCCGCAGACAAACATCGGCAATTTCCTAAAAAAGGAAGCCCATGATTTTCTACCGGGCAGCTATTCTTTCGATTTGAACATGAACACGCATTCCTATGAATTTCAATACAATATCAACGTCGGTGATACAAATGAAGAGATTTTGCGTAAAATTGCCCGCCTAGTTAACAATTCGCATATCGGCTTAAAAGCAGACGTATTAAACGGTACGCAGAATATGGCTGCGCTACGTCTTGAATCCAGGCAAACCGGCCTTGGGCCAAGGGAGAACGCTATTTTTCAAATTATTCCGGAGAACACCCCAGATTCGCGTGAAGCAATGCATATACTGGGCATCGACGCAGTTGCCGCCGAAGCAGAAAACGCGTCGTTCCTTTTAAATGGCACAAAACATTCTTCCGCGGATAATACGTTTACCATTAACAACTCATTTTCAGTTACTTTAAATGGCGTCAGCAAGAAAAACAAACCTGTCCAGATTGGATTCAAGCCAGGGGCTGAAGTTGTAGCCGACGACATCCAGACGCTGGTAGATTCTTTCAACTCGATCATACAAATTGCCGAAAAACATTCCGGCACCAAACAGTCTAACGAAAAGCTATTAAAGGACATGGGTAATATATCGAAAACTTTCTCTTCCGACCTTTCTTCGTTAGGCATGTCCGTATCAGACAACGGCGCAATCACTATAGACCGGACAAAACTGTCCAAGTCGATCGTCTCCAAACAGGCAGATAAAAACCTGTCCGTTATCAACCGCTTTAAAGACGTAATCGGCCAAAAAGCAGACGAAGCCTCATTAGACCCTATGAACTATGTCTGCAAAGTACTTGTCACTTATAAAAACCCTGACCCGAGCAAAAACCTGATTTGCCCGTACATCACATCTGTATATGCCGGCATGATGGTCGACCGGATTTGTTAGGGCCGTTTTTCGACTAGATGGAATACGATTTTTAATTATTTATTCACAATTTTTTCATAAATATGCAAACTCTTTTTCACTTTAAATAAGCCACAATACCCGATTGTACTTTTCCGGGTATTGTGGTTTTTAAGGAGCTTTTATCTATGAACAATTTGAAATCATTACGGAAGGCACACAATATATCGCAGGCGGAAATCGCAGATAAACTGGGCATCAAACCGGCTGCAGTCTCAAAATACGAGACCGGGCGCGTCCCGCTGACAGAAACGTCCATCGAAAAGCTCTGCCAGATTTTACACGTATCTGCGGACGAACTGCTCGGAATTGCCCCAGGCGTATCTGCTAAGGCTTCATCTATTTCTTCCGGGGTCGCCGGGCCGATCTACCCATCCTCCGTCACGCTGGAAGACTATTTGTGCACCCTAATCCATACGATCGCACAGCAAAAAAAGCAGATGGACCAGACCATACGCAACCTACATTCCTGCGGAATCCCGACGGTTACTATTTCCCGTGTAACCGCCATTCAAGAAGAAGATATCTTAAAGCTGCTGGAACAGCCTTAACCTTTTCATAGTTCCTAGTACTACAGCCATCCAGAAAGAAGATATCTTAAAATCTCAAAGTTGCTGGAACAGCCTTAACCTTTTAACAGTTCCAGCATCTGCGTCATCCGCTGCCGGTAGCTATGGAGCTGCCTTACCTTCTCATGGCCGTTTTGCGCAATTTCCATACGTTCTTTTTCATGGCCTAGGTAATACGCCGCTTTTTTTTCCAGCTCATCTGTATTTTCAAATACAACCAGGTCTTTATCCAGTTCAAAAAAAAGCTCTAGCTCCGGCTGGTAATTGGTCATCACAAAACCGCCCGCACCAAGGATATCCCAAACGCGCAACGGGATGCCGGACTTGATGTTTGGTATCGTAAAATTCAAGTTGATCCGGCTTCCATAAAACACTTTTGGCATCTGCGTCCAGTAATCCAGCGACCCGCGGTAAGCTACCCTAAGCAGCGCATTGGCATTGCTGTTTGTATAGATGGAAACCGGAAATTTCTTTGCCAGGTGCAGTAAATAACTGCTCCTTTGCTCTTTTGCAACTTTAAATCCAAGTACGGTCGTAGCAAAAATCAGACGCAGGTCGGAAAAAGAACGCCCTGTTTTCTCCAGGCGGTAATACTGCTGCAGTTCCCCGCAGATTTCATCGGTTAACAGCGGCTCCAGCAGGTTCCCGCCGCTGACGTTCATCTGCGCTTCCACAGCGCAGTCAAAATACCCGCGTAAATACTCCGGCAGCGTCGGCGCCAGACGGTCGTACGTATTGCGCTCATACAAGCTGCCTACAAACGAAATGTCATTCTCATACAGCTTCAAATCCGCTGCTTCGCCAAGTACATGGCAAATCCGCCCCGTATCTACCGCCAGCGGCAGGTGCCAGATATTGCGCACGCCCAGCGCTTTGAAAAATAGGAAACTGCTTTTGTCAAACAGGAAAATATAGTTGCATGCGTGGAATACCGATTCATGGTACATGCTGATCAGCGGGCTGTCGCACGACCAGGAGACGTATGGTATCCCAAACTGCTCGCAGGTATCTGACACTACGCCAAAATAATTGACGGTAAATACAAAATCATAGTCTTTTTGACGCAGCGCCTCCATCAGGCGCGCCGAAAATGCGGCGTCTTCGTCATAAGAGGGCAGGTGCTGCTCAATGATATCCATTTCAAATCCAAACGCGGCAAAAGTTTGGCAGATATCCAGATAATTATATGCGTTCCATCGGTATACAAGTATCCGCTTATTTTTAAAATCCATAAACATGTGCTCCTTCCAGGCGGTTTATCCACATATGGCACGCTTTTGCCTGCTCATATCCACAGTCAGCCATCGTTTGCGCCTTTTGCGGGTTGTCCAGCAGCTCTTTTACCATTTCAACGAGATGGTATGGGTCTTTCAATGAAAACATCCGCATCTGCCGGCCATCCGTAAACTGTTCCAGCAAGTATTCCGACGTATCGCTTACAACGGCCGCTTTTGCGAGCATCCCATTAAATATCCGATCGTGCGCGCCCCGTTTAAACCAGGTCATCGTGTTTAACACAATTTTGCTCTGCTTCATCAATGCTAAAATTTCGCATGGGGAGACCTGCCCGC
>CASUON010000110.1 GCA_949457475.1 uncultured Lachnospiraceae bacterium | reverse complement strand
TCTCCACAAAATGTGAAGCACATCTTACGGAAAGCATTTTTCAAACACGCTCTAAAGCGCAAAGAAGAGACGCAGCCCGGGCAGCTGTATTTTGAAGATGGGTTTTTAAAGATCGACTGCCTACAGGCAAAAGTTACGGTAAACGGGGAGCCATGCGTGCTTACGCCTACGGAATTCCGCCTAGTGCAGCAGTTCCTTGCCAACCGTTCGCAGCTGCTTACCTACGACCTTTTGCTCGAACGGCTGTGGGACAGCGGCGGGCAGTTTGTAGACAAGCACGCGCTGGCTGTGAATATCAACCGGCTGCGCAAAAAAATTGAAGATGGACAACACAAATACATATCGAACGTATACGGGATGGGGTATCAATGGCTTGGATAATGCTGACAGGGGCAGCGCTGGCGCTGGCAGGCATACTGGCCGCCCGTCTGCTGCTTTTGAAAAAGAAGGTATATGAGTTTGCGGCAAAGCTGGAAACGGGGTTGGATGACATTGCGGCCGGCAGGGAAATGCGGCTGTCGTTTGAAGCGTACGAAGATACGCTCTGGGGAAAGCTCGGTGAAAAACTGCAGAGGCTAGGCACCGCCTGCAAATGGGACAGGGAAGAAAGCAAACGGGAGCGGGAACAGGTAAAGGAGTTAATTTCCGATATTTCCCACCAGACAAAGACGCCGGTAGCGAATCTGAAAGTATATCTGGAGATGCTACAGGACGAACTGGCGGACAGCGGGGCGTGCAGCGCAAGCATGCAAAGCTTTCTGCGCCGGATGGAAGTAGAGGCAAACAAGCTGGATTTTCTGATGCAAAATATGGTCAAAATGTCACGGCTGGAGACCGGGGTCATACAAATTAGAATTGAACGGGATAATCTATTCCAGACGCTTCGGGCCGCTGTGGCGGCCGCCGTCCCAAAAGCGGAAAAGAAGCAGATTCAGCTGTCGGTAGAATGCGAAGACCCGATATGGATTTGCCATGACAGGAAGTGGACGCAGGAGGCGTTGTTTAACATTATCGACAACGCGGTAAAATATACGGATGCGGCAGGCGCGGTGCGCATCGGGGTAGTAAGGCAGGAAATCTATACGAAGATAAGCATCCGGGATACCGGCAGGGGGATACCGCTTAGCCGGCAGGCGGAGGTTTTCAAACGGTTTTACCGGGAGCCGGAGGTACATGGGCAGGAAGGCATCGGCGTCGGGCTCTACCTTGCGCGGAAGATTATCGAGATGCAGGGCGGTTATCTGGAAGTAACATCCGAACCTGGGCGCGGTTCAGATTTCCAGGTGTTTTTGCAAAACGAAACACTAAAATAAAATGCAAGTTTATCCTATGATTTACTTTCCGTTCCTTCGTCATGTCTATATATGGAATAGGGTCAAAAACTGCACGTAAATCACAATATTGAGATAACTGCCGTATGAGACTGCTTTGTGATTTTTATTAGGTATATTGTCTGTGACGGCACATAATAATTACATTCGCAGGAAAGGAGCGGTTATGGGAGGCTGGATGATTGAAACGGTAGATTTAAAAAAATATTATCCAATGGGGGCAAATACGGTAAAAGCTTTAGACGGCGTGAATTTCAAAGTAAAAGCGCAGGAGTTTGTAGCTGTGGTCGGCAAATCCGGGAGCGGGAAAAGTACGCTTTTGCATATGCTGGGGGGACTGGATACGCCCACGTCGGGGGAGGTATTTATCGGCGGTGAGCCGTTGGCGCGGATGACGAAAGAACAGCTTGCCGTATTCCGGCGCAGGAAAGTTGGGTTTGTCTTTCAGAATTATAATCTGCTGCCGGACTTAACAGTCTATGAAAATATCGTGCTGCCGATGGAACTGGACGGCGGGCATATCGACCGGGATTATGTGGAGGAGCTGCTGGCGCTTTTAGCGCTTGGGGAAAAACGGGACGTACTGCCGGGGGCGCTTTCCGGCGGCCAGCAGCAGCGGGTGGCGATCGCAAGGGCCGTAGCTTCAAAGCCTGGAATTATCCTCGCCGATGAACCAACCGGGAGTTTGGACACGGCGTCCAGCCATGACGTCCTCGGGCTGCTCAAAGCCGCGGCAAAGCGTTTTGGCCAGACGATGGTGCTGATTACGCATGACTATGATATTGCCCAGCTCGCAGACCGGATTGTGCGCATGGAAGACGGCAAGACGGTTGGAAATGGGGAATCTGCATTTGTAGGCGGTGGCGAATCCGACGCGTGGATGGAAGGCGGCAAGACGGTTGGAAACGGGGGTGGGTTTGATGCTTAAAAATAATAACAGGGCCGTGGTATTTCGCATGGCGGGCCGTGCCTGCAAAAACAGGGGCAGCGTAGTGATGGCTGTCAGCGTGGCAATCTCGGCTTTTCTGTTGTTTTGCCTGCTGGCGGTAGGGGCGGTTTATTTCCAATTGGAAAAAACGTACAATATTCGTATGAACGGCTCGGAGAACGACGCTATTTTATACGGCGTTACGGACGCGCAGATGCGGCTGTGTGAAAGCCACTCGGATATCCGTTGCACAGGTATCTGCGCGCTGGCAGGATATATTGAACAGACGGACAAAGACCAAACGGTAGACGCGGCGCTGCTGTGGGCGGATAAAAACTACTGGGATAAGATGAGCGCGCCCGCCCGTATCTGGATGGAGGGCACATACCCGCAAACCTATGACGAAGTGCTAATGACGCAAAAAGCCATGGAAGAATGCGGACAGGAATCGCTGGCGGTCGGCGATTCTTTTACCATGACGTACCATACGCCAAACGGGACGGCTACAGGACGGTTTCGCATATCCGGCATATGGGGCGGCTACAGCAACCCTAAAGACGTCTACGTCTCAGAAGCGTTTTACAAACAATCCGGCTGTAAATTGTCGGATCATGCGTCCGGCTGGTATTTGATCGATTTTGCGCAGACGTATGTAAGCGGCAGGAAACGGCGGGAATTTACGGATAGCCTGCAGCTGTCCAAAAAGCAGATGCTTGTGTTTACGACAAATTATGATATGCTTGCGCGGATTTTTATTGGGGCGTCCTGCCTGGCCTTTGCGGTCTGCCTTTGCGCGTACCTGATCGTTTCGAATATAATGTACCTGACGGTATCCGGCAGGGTGCGCTATTACGGGCTGTTACAGACCATCGGGATGACCGGGCGCCAATTATGCGCAATGATATGGGTGCAGATGGCTTATATCGGGACGGTGGGGACAGCTATAGGGATAGGCGCGGGCAGCGGCGTTTCCTGTTTTTTGATCCCGTATGCGACGAGGGCGCTTGGGCATGGCGTAGAACACGCGGGCGACTTTGCGGCAGTGTGCCGTCCGGTTTATTTCCTGCTCCCGCTCGTGTTGATGGGGGCGACGTTGTTTGCCGCCGGGCGCAAGCCGTTGCAAATTGCCGCCAGGCTTACGCCGGTAGAAGCGCTTGGCTACCGTCCACGAGCCGGGCGCGTGCGGCGCGCTGCAGGCATCCACTGGAGGCAGCCAGCTAATGATTGCGGTCCACGAGCCGGGCGCGTGCGGCGCGCCGAAAGCAGGCGTAGGAAACTGGCGCTACGTATGGCGTGGACACAGTTGGTGAAAGACCGGAAAAAATCCGTTCGGATGATACTCTCGCTTTCTACGGTATTGACCGTATTTTTATGCGTCGCAACTTTTATACAGGATGAAACGCGGGCGAATACAGATACATTTATGGATTTTGACCTTATCATAACGAACGATACGCTACGGGCGAAGGATATCGAAAAACATGGGCAGCCGCTGGAACAAGTGATGCTGGACCAGATACGGGAAATTCCAGGCGTCCGGGAAGTCCATTCCCACAAGGCCGTAGATATTACCGTCCCATGGCAGCCAGGGGTGGCGGACCGGTGGATGGAAGAAATGTACGCGGTATGGGCGGAGGAGCCTTATGAAACAATCGGGAGGGAGGACTACAAGCAGCATCCTAAGAAGTACCCTTCGATGATGGTCGGCATCGATGAAACAGAATTTGCGCGGTTAAACGAAACGATTCCGGAGCCTGTAGACGCAAAGCGTTTTCAAAACGGCGAACTGTGCATTCTATATCAAGACGGCACCGGGCTTACCGACCGTGAGCTGGTCGGGCAGCGTATTGCCTGCCGGGAATATGCGCATGGCCGCAACGAGGCCTCGTTTGAAATTGCCGGGGTTACCGATGCGTATGAATTTGCGTCGATGCCGTCCTACCCGCCGCTTTTGATCGTAAGCAGCCAGGCGGTAGAAGCGTTTACGAAAGAGCCGCTGGTGGCAAAAGCCGGGGTCTATTATAAGAAGCCGTTTGACCGCCAGACAGAGCAGGCCGTTTTGGCCGTACTGGAAAAAAGCAAGGGCAGGCGCGATGTTTCCTATGATTCTAAATGTGTGATTATGGACGCCGTGTTGCAGGCGCAGGGACCGCTACGAAGCGTAGGAGCAGGAATTACGGCGGTGTTGGCGTTGATCTGCCTACTGAATTATGTAAATACGACAATTGGAAATATCCAAAGCCGCATGGCGGAGTTTTCCGTTATGGAAAGCATCGGCATGAGCGGCAGGCAGCTTACAAGGATGCTGGCGCTGGAGGGCTTTTTATATGCGGGCGGCAGCCTGTTTGTCACATTGACCGCCGGGGCTGGGGCCGCATATGCGCTGCACCGGATCATTAGTTATTATGGCATGGGCTTTTTGCTGCCGGTTGCGCCGTTGCTTTGCGCGGCTGCCGCCGCTGAGATCGTGTGTATGGCGGTGCCTCCGTTTGTCTATTATTTGTCAGGACGCAAAAAGTCGCTGGTAGAGCGTATGCAAAAGTTTGAATAAGGCATTTAGGCATCGGCGACTTTTTGTCGCTGGTAGAACGCATGTAAAAGCATATAAAAGTTTGAATAAGGCGTTCAGGCATCGGCGTGTTCTCTACCGGAGAAAAGGCAGTTTTTGCCGGAGCTTATTTACAGCCCATTCCCCCATATAGCTGGCGGCGATCCCCGTCAGCATCCCGGCAAGGACGTCTGTCGGGTAGTGCACGCCTACGTATAAGCGGGATAAGCCGATGGCCGCCGCCAGGATAACGGCGGGGATGCCCGCTTTTTTGGGGAGCTGGCGGTAAAATACACAGGCCGCCGCAAAAGAGCTTCCCGTATGCCCGGACGGGAAGGAAAAATCCACGGGCTTTTGGACAAGCGGTACAAGCCCGTGGATGGCGTCATACGGGCGCAACCGCTTTACGATGTTTTTCAGAAAGATATTGTTGACCAGCAGCGAAGCGAGTAACGCTGCAATGCCCATATATCCGTACAGCCGCGTTTTTTTGGACAACAAAAGCAGCAGCGAGGCGGCGATCCAGATGAGCCCCGCGTTGCCAAGGCTTGTCACTAGCGTAACGGCAGGCGTTAAGAGCGGCGTACGGATATGTTCTTGTATAAACAGCAGGATATTGCTGTCAATGTTTGTAAGTAGTTCTAACATAATAGGGTTCCTTTCTTATCATTGGCCGTGACCGGCTCCGCTGCTCCCTGCCGACTGCTTCTGCCATAAGTTTTGTTGGAATTTGATAGGCCTGATAAAAACGGCGCATAAACTGGATGAAAGTGCAAACACATTATATCATATAGTGTCAATAGGTGCGTGAAATACTCGAATATTGAGTATATAAAATCTATAGTTTTGCTTTTTCCACCTGTTTTTATTTTAAAAATCTGCTTACATGCAGCTCTTTACGAAAGGCAAATTTCCAATGAGCCGGATTCAGTTACAATAAAGCCAAAGGTCAAACTGTAACTACCTATGAATAAAAAGCTAGAAATAAGTGGAAAAAGAGGAAGGATTGTAGTAGAATAAAATATGTATATTTATTGAAAGTTGGTGAGATTATGCGTACTTCTATGGATGAGGTGACTTTTTTAGAATTTTATAAAAACACTATTTTGTGTGGTTCGAATAATTTTCAGCATTTTATCTGTAAGCAGTTAGAAACTGAGAATAGAATTACTTTTGAAGAACAGCGCAAAATAAGTGATAAAGATGATACCTTATTTTTTGAATCTAAAAAAGATTTTAAAAGTATTATTTCAAAGACTACAGCCATGAAGTCTTTCATTAGCTTTTATGAAGCACTTGAATACAAGAAATTGTATAAGTATTCAGTACCATTCTTTTATGAGACTGGCGAAAAATCTATAGATGAAGTATTGAAAGAAATGCAGATTGAAATCTTTGATAATGAAATATATCAGCCAGAATATGTCATTGATAGGAATTTAAATGAATCGGTTCCGACTGCATATGTAGAAGATAGTATGTACTTTATTAAGTTTGTTTTACAGAAAGCGTATTCGCAATCTGATACATTTGAACAGATTGATTACAGATATCCTATCGTGATATATATTAATCCATCGATAAATATATTAGAAATAAGATATGATTCTACGCGTTATAGTTATAATGAACAAATTGATAGAGATGCATATTCAAAAATAGTATTTTATTGTATAGATTGGATGAAAGATAATTTTGGTATGAAATTGTTCTGCTGTGAACATATGGATACGATTAAAATTATTAACGATATTCAAAATACGGAAGTAAGAATGTATAAGCAGATGATGGAAATGAAAACTGGAGGTTCGGCTGAATTGACAGCATCTGAAAATGGCGATTATATGTTGCCGTTTTTGGGCGAGATTCGTGAACTCATTGATGAAAATGAAGAATTGTTTGCAGAGGCGGATGAAATAAGGCAATTATTATTACAGTATCTTAATGAGAAAGAAGCTACTGCTAGCTATCCGTATATTTATGTTAAATGGGTTAAGCCTGTAGAAACAAAGAGTTACATTGTTAAGATTACTTTTGATTATTTTAACGGGAAAATTACTTTGTTACAGCATATTACAGGAAAATGTAATGATTTAGGAATGGGGCGAATGAATGATGCAATCGAATATCTTTCAAATAGTGGCTCCTTTGTTAAAGGAGAAGAAATTTAATATTGATTTGGATTCATTCTTGGACTTTATGAAGCAATACAATTCTAATGATTGGATTTATCCAGATGCAATTCATAGAAAACTTGGAATGGAAATAAAGGATATCTATGATATTTTAGAGATGTGTGTGGATGAGAATATAGTAGAGCAGTATTTGAATGTATATTGTCCAATATGTCAACGTTTTACAGGTAACATCTATAAAACAGCTTTAGAAATTCCAGAATTCGTTAATTGTGTACATTGCGATACTGAAATCAATCATCCGCTACAGCATGCGATTATTATATACAAGGTGTTATAGGTGGATTTAGAAGAAAAGAAGTTTAAGGATGCAGAACAATTATTACATCAGTCAGGGTACACATTGACTGAATTGATGATGGCATCAAGTAGATATAATTCCAGTTTATTGATGGTTTCTGACGAGGACAACGAAAAATGCAAAGCTTTATATAACGAAATCAAAAAAGGTGGATTAACAAGAAGACAAAAGGGGCAAAAACTCGAAGAACTGACATCAATTCTGTTTGAGAAGAGTGTAGAAAGTCTTTTTGATGTTTATAGAAATTGTAGAACGAGTACTAATGAGATTGATTTGTTAATAAGATGGACAGAGAATGCGAGACTTTCTGGAATAAATCATGCATTTCCTTGTTTTGGAGAATCATTTTTAGTTGAATGTAAAAATTATGACGCTCCAGTAAAGGTGACATTTGTTGGTAAGTTTAGTTCATTGATGTCTGTTACAAATACAAATTTCGGAATAATGGTATCATGGGATGGAGTATCTGGAAGAACAAAATGGAATGATTCAAAAGGATTAATAAAAAAGATAGTATTGCATGAAAGTAAATATATTATCGTAATTGATAAAAAGGACTTGAAACAGATTAATGATAGGAAAAAGAATTTGTTTTCTCTTATATATGATAAATATGTGGCATTGAAAGCGGAAATTGATTATGAAACGTATATTGTTAAGCATGAAGCGGAAGATTGCATGATATGAGAAAGTTGAAATATACTTTCTCTTTGATTTAAATATAGGTTTGGACAAGACGAACATTTTAAGACGGTAGTAATGTTATTTCAACCTTTTCATACGCTCTAGAGCGTGTTTGAAAAATAAACATTGCACAATTTTGTAGATGTAGTTTTAAAAATCAAGCCGAAAATATCTTAAATTCTTTACTTTTTATACCAGTATACGTCGAAAAAAGATGCTGTCTTTCCAACCAGTAACATATTTTTCGGCAAATTATACAGCTTCACGGAATTTTCAAACACGCTCTAGGGTTCTATCCAGGCAGTTCCTTACTCTGATTTCTGTCCGGATGGGGTACTAGTGTATCTTCCTCTGGAATTTGTTTATTTTCCCTGTTTTAATATCTCATTTTTAATATCCCGTCTATCTGCTTATTCAGTTATACTTTATTTTGTCAATAGGTACTTGACATACTCGATAATCGAGTATATAATATAGCATAATAACTCGATTATCGAGTATAAAATGACAACTAAGAAATGCGATCAAATGGGACAGTAGGACAGCAGGAGGTGTGGCTATGCCGCGGGCAAAATTCAAGACGTTGACGGAGCAGATGTTTTATACGCTGCTCTGTTTAAAGCAGGAATGCTGTGGGATGGATATACTAGACAGGGTGCCGGCGATGACCGGCCAGCGGGTCAGCATTGGTTCCGGTACGCTTTATACGCTGTTGGAGCAGTTTCTGGAGGCTGGAATGATACAGGAGACAAAAGTAGAAGGAAGGCGCCGCAGCTATCTCCTTACAGAAAAAGGGAAAGCGATGCTGGAGCAGGAATACCAGCGTATCCGCGCCCAGGCATTGGATTATGAGCGGATTTTTAAAGGAGGGGTGCAAAGATGAAAGCAAAAGACAGGTCAAAGGCAAAGGACAGATCAAAAGAAAGAGCCATAAGCTCAGAAGGTAAGTTGGACATATCGCTACGCGCCCGTCTAAAAAGGCGTTCTAAGTATCGCCTGGAGCAGTTTTCATTTTTTGACCATACCGGGATTAAGAAGCATCTGGAAGACATGGCGCAAAAGGGGTGGATGCTGGAGCGTATTGCATGGTATGCGTGGGTATACCGGAGGATAACGCCTCAGAAATTGCAGTTTGCGGTTTCCTATTATCCAAAAGGGTCAGAATTTGACCCGGAGCCGTCGCAGGAACAGCAGGAGTTTTTCGACTTCTGCGCGCATACCGGCTGGCAGCTGGTGTGTACTAACGCGCAGATGCAGATTTTTTATAATGAAAACAAAGAAGCCATTCCAATTGAGACGGATCCGCTGCTGGAAGTGGAGACCGTCCATAAAGCGGCAAAAAACAGTTTTGTGCCGTCCCATGTTTTAATAGCATGTATGGCGCTGCTGCAATGCATCCTGCTATGTATCCGGATACGCCAGGACCCAGTCGGCCTGCTTTCCAGTACGGTCACGCTTGTTACCGGAGTTGCCTGGATGCTGCTTTTGGCGGCGTGCCTGGCAGAGCTGGGGCGGTATTTTCACTGGAAACGCCGGGCGCAGTGTGCCGCGCAACGTGGGGAATTCCTGCCGGTAGGGGGCGCGCGTATCAACCGCGCGATCTGGTTCGCGGCGCTGGCTGACTTGGCGTACTGGGCGGTATCCGCTATCTTTTTTGGGAACAGCCAGAAACGCTGGGTCGTTGGTATCATTGCCATCTATATCTTTGTCCTTTTAGCCGCTGTAAATTTTATCAAACAATTCTTAAAGCGCTGGAAAGCCCCTAGGGAGGTAAACCGGAACGTAACGATATTTTCTGCTTGCGCGCTCAGTTTTTTGCTGTTAGCGGCGGTGACATTCGGCATTAGCCAGGGTGCTGTGCACGGGACATTTGGCCTGGAATTTCGGATCGAAGAGCAAGCAGGAAACCGGCTGCCGCTTTTGATCGGGGATTTGCAAAATGTCGACGATACAGATTATACGAGGGAATATGACGCGCAGCAGTCGCTGCTGTTAGGACAGATGAGCGTGAGGCAGTATCCAAAGCTGGAAACGGCGCGCGAAGACGAGGCGTTGCAGATAGATTATACGGTTACCACTATCAAGCAGCCGTTCCTCTATGGATTTTGCAGGCGTTCCCTGTTGCGAAAGTATAGCCGGCTGGAAGATGAAAGCACGCCCGGGAAACGAAAAGATGGGTATCAGAAGCAGGATGCTTCACAATGGGGCGCGCAGGAAGCATATCGGCTAAAAAGGAAAGGCGCGGACTTTGCATATGAGCAGTATTTGCTTTGCTATCCCGACCGCATCGTAGAAGCGTCTTTTACCTGGGAACTGACGGATGCGCAAAAGGCAGTTGCC